>JAVXWR010000209.1:0-5496 GCA_032230725.1 Actinomycetota bacterium | reverse complement strand
ACCAGGGTCCGGGCCGCCCGACCAGGTGGGGCCGGATCAGCAGGCCGAAGCCGAGTCCGACGACGAGGTGGGACCTCGCGTTCATCCTGATCTCCGCCGGCCGGTCCACGGGACGGTTCGCGGGGGGCGCCGCTTACGGTGATCGTGACCCGCCGAGCGCCGAGGAGGCACCGTGTCCGAGACCGCACCCGACAAGGTGGACCTGCTGGAGGCCCTGCGCACCACCCCGTCGCGGCGCTACCTGTCGGACACCCCGATCCCGGACGCCGTGCTGTGGGAGCTGCTCGACACCGCGGTGCGGGGCCCGTCGGGCGGCAACCGGCAGTCGTGGGGCTGGGTCGTGGTGACCGATCCGGACGTCAAGGCGCGGATCGCGAGCTGGTACCGGCAGGGCTGGGACGCCGCGTACGGGGTCCGGCGGGACGAGCTCACCGACCCGGGCCGGGACGCCGCCGACACCGGCCTGACCCCGGCGTCCTACCGGGCCACCGAGCACCTCGCCGAGCACCTGGCCGAGGCGCCGGTGTTCGTCGTCCCGGTGCTGCGGGGCGCCGCGGACTCCACCGACAAGCGGCTCGGCGCCTCGATCTACGGCGCGGTGCAGCAGCTCCTGCTCGCCGCCCGCGCGTACGGCATCGGCGGGGTCCTGACCTCGCTGTACCTGGTCGGCGAGCAGGAGATCGACACGCTGCTCGGGCTCCCCGACGACGCGGCGACGATGGGCCTCGTGCCGCTGGGCTACCCCGCCCGGGGTCGGTGGTCGACGCCGCGCCGGCAGCCGGTCGAGCAGGTCGTGCACTGGGAGCGGTGGGGGACGACGCGGGTGCGCGACTGACCCGCGCGTCCGGCCCGCGTCGTCGTCCACGATCGCCCTCAGAGGTCGACGACGGGGCGCAGCAGCAGGGTGGCAACGATGCTGATCACCGCCGTGAGCACGAGGAAGCCGCAGGCCAGCCACGGTGACCCACCCGTGACGGCCAGCAGCGAGGTCAGGATGAGCGGCGTCAGGCCCGAGGCGTAGATCCCGCTGCCCTGATAGACCAGCGACATCCCGGTGTAGCGGGTCCGCGTCGGGAACAGCTCGGCGAAGAGCGTCGACTCGGCGCCGGACTGCACGCCGTAGACCACGCCGAGCAGCAGGACGAGCACGGCGAGCACGACGGCGAGCGACCCGGTGCCCAGGCCCGCGAACGCCGGGTAGACGGCGATCCCGAACACGCCGCACCCGGTGGCGAAGACCGCGCGGCGGCCGAAGCGGTCGGCAAGGCGCCCGGCGATCGGCACGACCGCGGCGCTGACGAGCCCGCCGACGGTCACCGCGAGGAGCACCTCGGTCTTCGGCATCTTCACCGTCGTCACCGCGTAGGTCAGGACGAACACGCCCCACGTGTTGAACGCCGCGCCCTCGGCCCAGCGTGCGAGCAGGCCGAGCCCGAGGCTGCGCCGGGAGGGGGCGTCGCGGACGACATCGACCACGGGCACGCGGGAGACCTCGGCGCCCTCCTGCATGCGCCGGAAGGCGGGGGTCTCGAACACGCGGAGCCGGACGACGAGGCCGACGGCCACCAGGACGACGCTGATGAGGAACGCGATCCGCCAGCCCCAGGCCAGGAAGTCCTGGTTGTCCATGCTCGCCCCGAGCAGGGCGAAGGCACCGGTGCCCAGGGCCAGGCCGAGCCCCAGGCCGATCTGGGGGCTCGAGCCCCACAGCCCGCGCTTCCCCGGCGGTGCGTACTCGACGGCCATGAGGACCGCCCCGGCCCACTCGCCGCCGAGGGCGATCCCGCCGAGCACGCGCAGCAGGACCAGCAGTAGCGGCGCCCAGACGCCGATGGTGGCGTAGGAGGGCAGCACCCCGATCAGGGCGGTCGCGGCGCCGGCGAGCGCCATCGTCGCGACCAGGGTCGTGCGCCGTCCCACCCGGTCACCGAGGTGACCGAAGATCAGCCCTCCGATCGGCCGGGCGATGAAGCCGACCGCGAAGGTCGCGAAGGAGAGCAGCGTGCCGACGGTCTCGTTCCCCGAGGGGAAGAAGAGCTGCGGGAACACGAGGCTCGCCGCGGTCGAGAAGAGGAAGAAGTCGTACCACTCGATCGTCGTGCCGATGAGGGACGCGATCAGGACGGTACGTGCCTGGTCGGGTGGAGCGGTCTGCTGCTCGTCGGTCGTGGACGTGTCGGTGCTCAAGGTGTCCTCGCAGGGGCGTCGCCCGACGGGGCGGACGGGGTGGGGGAGCGCTCCGTCGGCCTCGCGGGCTGGCCGGGCGCGACGATCACTCCCCGGCGGGGCCCAGGTCGGGCGGGCCGGGGAGGAGGAGCCGGGTCAGGCCCGACAGCCCTGAGAGCGGATACGACCGTGATCGACGTGCCGACGGCGTGCGAGGGGCACAGAAGGCTCGACGGAACCCGAGCAGCGGATGACCACACGCATCCCGGGCATGGGACGCCATCGTGCCCGACGGGACGAGGTCGCGAAAGTCGAGTGCGGAGTGACCCGCAAGGGTGGTCACGGTCGTCTCTGCCTGCGGCCGGCGCGATTCCCGACATGGGCCGTGACCGCACCAGCGCTCGGCCATTGTGCGGGTCGGTTGCAGCCCAACGGAGCGCGAAGCGCACCGTGCCCCTCACCCGTTCGGGGGGATACGGGCCTGTGAAGTGGGCCACCGTAGCCGTGACTCCACAGAAGTTGATCGGCTGGTCGGGCGTCCTGTTCATGACACGCCTCACACCCCTGGCGTCGCCTGCATGGGCGAGCACGCCAGGGCAGTACTGACGTCGTTTTGACCCCTACTCGTTTCAACTGCGAACGTTCTCCTCGTGCGCAGCCATCTCCTGTTCGCCGCCGCGCGGCGACACGTGGACCTCCTGCGTACGTGCAGCGCGCTCTGTCCGTGATCGGTGGGCCGGGCCTCGCCCGGCACCGGCGTCACGACTCGCGGCGACCGGTGACCGCTGACCGCTGACCGCGGCGCCGCACGGACTGCGGCGGCGCCGCACCGCGCCGGTGCTCGCTCGCATGACGGGCAGCCTGGCTCGGGGCAGCTCGCTCCGGCCGCTGCCTGACCCGTCACCCGTTCCCGCACGGAGCGGCGTCGCTCTCTCCCCCAGCGCGTCGAGCCTCTGGCGCGCGTCCTCTTGCCCCTCCGACGCCCCCGTGGCGGGCGCTCGCTGCTCCCCGAGAACCCCGGCACGCCTGCCCACCGCACGAGACGGCCACCGGCCGTCTGTTCGCGTCGGCGGCATCGCGTCCGGGCCACCCCCCGCTCCCCGAAGGACCTCTCATGATCAAGACGCTATGGATCGCGGTCGCCGCGGCGACGCTCGTCATCCCCCTCGCCGCGGCGAGCCCGATGGCCTCCGCCGCACCCGCGGCGCCGGCGATCCCGAACGCGGGACCGGCCGCGGCGGCACCGCCGCTCCCGCCGACCAACCCGCTCAAGCCCGTCATCCTCTGCAACGGCCTCAACGGCGGCACGTGCACCGGCACCCCCGACTCCGACACCCTCATCGCCGGCCAGAAGATCGATCACATCTTCGGCGGCGCCGGCGACGACGACATCGAGCAGAACGTCATCTTCCTGCAGGGCAGCAGCGACGACGCCCACGGCGGCCCCGGTCGGGACTGCATCGATGGCGGCGGCGGTGACTCGCAGCAGTTCGGCGACGATGGCGACGACAACGTCCCCTGCGAGTTCACTGCCTTCGTCGACCCGCAGGCGGCGCTGACCGGCGGACCGGGCGACGACACCGAGCACGGCGGCAACGGCAACGACTCTCTGGACGGGATCTTCGACAGCGACACGCTCTACGGCGACGCCGGCGACGACCTGATCAACGACCCCTACCCGAACGACCAGAGGAGTACGGCGGGCCGGGCAACGACGTCCTCAACGCCTCCGACGCCGGCAACGACGACATCGTTGACGGCGGCCCCGGCAACGACACGTGCTACGGCGACCCGGGCGACACGTTCGTGAACTGCGAGCACACCATCCGCTTCTTCGGCCCGTTGCTCGTGAACCCGTCCGGGCCCGTCCCGCTGCCAAAGGCCCTCGGGATCAACCCCGACGTCGCGGTGCCGCCGCTGCTGCCGCCGGCGACGACGCGCTGATGTGACCTGCTCCTCCCGCAGGTCGTCGACCTCGGGGGGACATCGAGCCCGGTGGACTCCGTGGGGTCCACCGGGCTCGATCCTGTGCGGACCGTCACGGGCGCGCGAAGTCCGACCCGATCGACGCTGTTCTCGCCGCTGGATACGCTCCGGGCCCGGACGTAGCTGGCCCAGCCGCGCGCCGGGGGGTCAGCGGGCGGCGCTGCACGTGCTGCTCACCGCCCGCGATGGCGCGGTCGACAACGCCTTCCCGGGAACGGCCGCGCCACTCCCGTTCTTCTCACAGCGTGGCGCGCGCCCAGGCGTCCAGCGTCGTCGTCGGGAGACCGAGCGCGCGGGCGAACTCGGGCCGCGCGGGCGCCGGGTGATGGTCGCGGCGGGGGTGCTGTGCTCCGAGGCGACCACCGACGACCTGCTCGCGCTGGCCAACGCGATCTCGCCGGCGTGCGAGGGCGACCCCGACACCGCCCCGCCTGTTGTTGCGTCTGGCGCTCGGAGGTGCGCTTCGCGCTCGTGAGCACTAACTGCGGCTATAGCCGCACTTTCTGCTCACAGGCGCGAAGCGCACCTATTGAGCTCCCGGCCGCAGCGCGACGAACAGCGCGGAGGCCTCGGCACACAGCCGGTCCCCGTCGTGCAGCGTGCCCTTCAGGTAGCGCTTGCGGCCCTCCTCGTGCTCGAACCAGGCCTCGACCCGCAGCTCGGTGTCGATCGGCGCGACCGACCGATAGTCGACGTGCAGATAGGCGGTGCGGGACCGGGGTCGCCCGCCGACGACCGCGAGCCGGCCGAGCAGGTCGTCGAAGAGCATCGGGATGGCCCCGCCGTGGACCACGCCGTTGCTCCCCAGGAAGTGGGCGCCGAACCGGACGTGCCCGGACGCGTGGTGCTCGCCGACCTCGTCGAGGTGCAGCGCCGGCACGGCCAGCTGGGCCCGCCCGAGAGCCGTGAGCAGACGACCGGCGAGCCGGTCGGGTTCGTCGACCTCGGCCTCGGCCAGCCGGGCGTTGATCTCGGCGACGGCCTTGGTGGTGTCGGCGACGACCTCCTCGCTCGGCGCGCCGGCCGCGACACGGTCGAGGAGCTCGCGGAGCTCGTCGATCATGTGGGTGTACCCCCCGGGAACCGGTGCGCCGGCCCAGGTCCGCGGCGCGGGGTCGTCGGGATCCGTGGACACCAGGGGGGCGACCAGCAGGTTCTCCCGCTCGGACGTCTCCGTGGACTCGTCGCTCACCCGCTGCTCCCTGACTGCTCGCCCCGACCTACCGGCCACCGTGCTGCACCGGGAGCGAATGCGCAGGCGGGCGTGGACATCGTCACTCCGGCGGCGGGTCCTGCGGCGGCGGGTCCTCCGGCGGCGAGTCCTCCGGCGGCGGGGCCTCGGCG
>JAVXWR010000162.1:0-4615 GCA_032230725.1 Actinomycetota bacterium | reverse complement strand
TCGGTCTTCCACCTGGTGCGGTTCCACACCCTCACCTGCTCGCCCGCGTCGACCAGGCGACCGGCCATCGCGGCCCCCATCCGGCCGGTGCCCAGCCAGCCCAGGCTGATGCTCTGCGTACTCATGGGTACTCCTTCACGAATACTGGGGGGCGCTGATCTCAGTGCGTGCGAACCGGTGCGACGACTCCGTTGGACGAGGTGCTCGGCAGGTCCACCCCGGTCCAGTACTGGGTGCCCGCGACGTAGAGCTGGTCGGCCGGGAAGCGCGTGAGCAGCTCGCAACCGCTCGGGGTGACCACGACCTCCTCCTCGATCCGCGCCGCGGCCGTGCCGTCCGGAGTGGGCCAGTATGTCTCGATCGCGAACACCATGCCCTCCTCCAGCTCGACCGGATAGTCGAAGGAGTGCAGCCGGCTCATCAGCGGCCGCTCCCAGTTCGACAGGCCCAGCCCGTGGCAGTACTGCAGGCCGAACGCCTCCTCCTCGGTCGCGAAGCCGAACTCCTGCGCCGCCGGGAAGTGCTTCACCACGTCCGCCGAGGTGGCCCCGGGGCGGATCTCGGAGATCGCGTTGTCCATGAACTCCCGCGCCCGGCGGTAGGCCTCACGCTGCGCCGCGTTGGAGTTGCCGACGTTCAGCGTGCGGTAGTAGCAGGTCCGGTAGCCGTTGTAGGCGTGGATGATGTCGAAGTAGGCGGTGTCGCCGGGGCGGATGAGCCGGTCGGAGAACACGTGCGGGTGTGGGCTGCAGCGTTCCCCGGAGATCGAGTTGACGGCCTCGACCTCGTCCGAGCCATTCTCGTAGAGATAGCGGTTCACCAGCCCGACACAGTCGTTCTCCCGCACCCCCGGGCGCAGGAACCGGTACAGCTCGTCGTAGGCACCGTCGACGAGCGCGGCGGCGTGGTCGAGCAGCGCGACCTCGTCCGGGGTCTTGATCGCCCGGACGTCCTGCATGAAGCCGTGACCGTCCTCGATGTGCAGGCCCTCCCGCTCCAACGCGCGCAGCACCGGCAGCTCGACGACGTCGACGCCGACCGGCTCGCCGGCCAGGCCGTGCTCGCGCAGCAGGTTCGCCAGCCGTTTGGCATTGCCGGCCTCCACCCCGACCTCCTCGGGGATGGAGCCTCGCCAGCTCGACAGCCCGGCCTGCCAGGAGTCCTTGCCGAACCAGTCCGCGAACTGCTGATGCGTACGCGCCGCCGAGCCGATGTCCCACAGGATCGGGTCCTGGCCGCGCATCACCAGCGCGCAGCGGAAGAACTTGTCCCGCGCCCAGTTCCCGATGTGCGTCGAGGTGGTGTAGCGGACGTTGTTCATGTCGAACAGGATCAGCGCGCCAAGATGTGAGCGCTCCAGTGCCTCGCGGACCTTGGCGAAGCGGGCGCCCCGCAACCGGTCGAAGTCGACCCGCCGCTCCCAGTCCACGCCTTGGGTGGCGCCGGGCGAGGCGATCGGGGTGGCCTGTCGGGACGCCGAGTAGAAGGCGGTCATCAGTGACGCTCCAGGGTGATGAGGGGGTTCAGACCGGCGAGTACTCGCCGGTCTCGACAACGGAGACGGGAACGGCGGGCGCCACGCCGGGGCGGCCCAGTGCCGCCCATGCCGCCTCGATCAGCGACCGGGTGGACAGGCCGTACTTCTCGAACAGGTAGGGCCCGCTCAGCGAGCCCTCCGCGAACGTGTCCTGCAGCCCGATCCGTCGCAGCGGCCGCCCGAGGCCGGCCTCGGCGATCGTCTCCGCGACCGCGGAGCCGAGGCCCCCGATGACGGAATGGTTCTCCGCGGTGAGCACGACCTTCGCCTCCGCGGCCACTCCCTGCACGGTCACCGTGTCCAGCGGTTTGATCACCGGCACGTTGACCACTGACACCGAGACGCCGTGCTCGCCCAGCACCCGTGCAGCACTCAGCGCGGGGGCGGGCATCATTCCGCTCGCGAACAACGCCACGTCGGTGCCCTCGGTCAGCACCTCGGCGCGGTCGAGGTTCAGCACGTGCTCCTCGTCGAAGATCACGGGGATCTCCCCGCGCTTCAGTCGCACGTATACCGGCCCCGGCACGTCCACGATCGCCTCGACGACCTGGCGCACCTCGACCGCGTCCGCGACGTCGATCACGGTCATGTTCGGCAGCGCCCGCATCAGCGCTATGTCGTCGATCGCCTGGTGGCTCGGCCCGCCCGGGGTCGACACACCGGGCATGAACCCGATGATGCGCACCGGCAGGTTCGGATAGGCGATCGCATTGGCGATCTGGTCGAAGGGCCGGCGGGTGGCGAACACCCCGAAGGTGTGCACGAACGGGATGTGCCCGCACCGGGCCAACCCCCCGGCCACGCCCATCATGTTGGCCTCAGCCATACCGCCGTGGATGAACCGCTCGGGCAGCTCGGCCTGGAACAGGTCGATCTCGCACTGCCGGGTCAGATCACCGCTGAGACACAACACGTCCTCCCGGCGGCGCGCCAGATCCAGCAACGCCTTGCCGTAGGGCTTGAGCTCGGTGGGATAGGGCGGCTCATGCATGGATGCTCTCCAGCTTGCGGGTGAGCTCGGCGACGGCCGCGGTCGCCAGCTCGGGGGGCAGCTTGATGAAGTGGCCATCCGCGTCGGGCGGCAGGCAGTCCAGCCCGTGCACGGTGGACGTACGGCAGACCAGCACACTGGGCCGGTCGCACTCGGCGTCAGCCGCGGCGAGACCATCGGCCACCGCGTCGAGGTCGTGCCCGTCCAGATCGATCACATGCCAGCCGAATGCCTCCCACTTGTCGGCAACCGGCTCGATCGTCGTGATCGAGTCCACCGGCCCGTCGACCTGCGAGTTGTTCGCGTCCAGCAGCACGGTGAGCCGCGACATGCGGTGGTGGGCGGCGAACATCGCCGCCTCCCACACCTGTCCCTCTTCCATCTCACCATCGCTGAGGAACGCGAACGTGCGACGGTCCTCGCCGGACAGGCGATCGGCGAGCGCGAGGCCGATCGCGCCGGACAGGCCCTGGCCGAGCGAGCCGCAGGTGAGATCCAGGCCGGGCGTGCGCTCGGTCGAGATCGCCTCCAGCAGCGCGCCATCGTCGCCGTAGCCGGCGAGCGCCTCGCGGTCGAGCAGCCCGAGCTCGGCCGCGGCCGCGTAGTACACGACGGCGTAGTGGCCCGGTGAGAGCACGAACCGGTCCTGGCCGTGGCGCATCGCCGATCCGAACAGGACCGCGAACTGCTCGCCGGCCGACAGCGCCTGACCGAGGTAACCGAAGCCCCGTATGGCGATCATCTCAAGCGCGTCGAGCTTGATGCGGCGCGCGAGCTCCGCCAGCGATCGTTCACTCATCGGTCGAAGCCGTTGCGTCGGCCCTCGCGCACGTAGTCCACCGTGCCCTTGATGTGGCTCTCCCCATGGACGTTCGCCTTCTCGGCGACGTGGCCGAACATCTGGATCCCGAACCCGCCGTCGAGGTTGTCGGTGATCCGCTGGCGCCAGGGACGACGGACGATCTGCGTGGTCAGGCGGCGGATCGTCCGCGGCTGGCTCATGATGTGATCGGCCAGCTCCCAGGCCCGATCGAGCAACCGGTCTCGGGGCACGATCTCGTTGACCATCCCGTACTCCAGGGCCTTGCGCGCGTCGATCGCCTCGCCGGTGAGCAGCGCGTAGGCGGCGCGCTTGACCCCGAGCAGCTCCTGGAAGCAACTGTGGATCCCGTCCCCCGGCACCGAACCGATGTCGTAGTGGAGGTCGAAGATGACCGCGTCGTCGCTGCAGATCGACAGGTCGCACATGAGGCAGATCTCGGTGTGGAACCCAGGGCCGTTGAGCACCCCGATCGTCGGGATCTCCAGATCGTTGACGAGAGCGCTGACGTTGATCCGCCCGTCCTTGAAGGCGTACTCGTACGCCCAGTAGGGGAGGTCCTGCTCCTCCAGCGCGAAGCCGTCCTCGTCGGCCTCCATCATGAACTCCTCGCCGGTGCCGCTCAGGATGAGGAGCTCATTCCGTGCATCGGCGCCGACCGCCTTCAGCATCTGCCCGAGCGCTCGGTGATCCTCGACGCTCAGCCGGATCGACCCGCCGCGCGTGTGACCGCGGACCAGGAGCACGCCGTCGGCGCGACGCTCGAACGTGAAGTAGTCCCGGAAGCGCTCGGCGTACTCCTCCAGCTCCGGCGTGGGGACGAACGCTCTCTCGGACATGCTCTCCTCTGCTGGTCGGGTTGGGTGCGACGGTCAGCCGGCGCGCGGGGCGATGGTGACGGCCTGGACGTTGACGAACTCCCGGATGCCGAACGCGCCGAGCTCACGCCCCCAGCCCGAGCGCTTGACACCCCCGAACGGCATGCGTGGATCGGACGCCGAATGGGTGTTGACGAACACCGCCCCGGCTTCGATCTCCGGAGCGAGTTGACGGGCACGGTCGATGTCGGTGGTCCACAGACTCGAGCTGAGCCCGTACGGGGAGGCGTTGGCGATCTGGATCGCAGTCGCCGCGTCGGGCGCTCGCAGCAGCGCCGCCGCCGGTCCGAACGTCTCCTCGCGGGCCAGGATGTTCCCGGGCTCCACGCCGTCGACGATCGTCGGCGCGAAGTACGCGCCGGGCCCGTCGGGATGCGTCCCGCCGGCGA
>JAVXWR010000106.1:0-5923 GCA_032230725.1 Actinomycetota bacterium | reverse complement strand
CGCGGCTGGTGTCGCCCTCGAAGAGCCCGACGACCAGCGGTGCGATCTTGAGCCCGAGCAGGGCGCCGCCGATGACGCCCAGGAAGGACAGCGCGGCGACCGCGAGCCCGTGCCGCCAGCCGGAGATGGCCGCGGCGATCGCGAGCAGCACGACGACGATGTCGACCCAGCTCATCGGATCGCGTCTCCCTCACGGCGGTAGGCCGCCTCGTTGTCACGGCGGCGAGCCGCCAGATCGTCGTCGGCACGGCGGGCCCACGCCTCGCCGAGGTCGCGGACGTCCGCGGTGTCCCAGGGGATCGTCCACCCTGCGAGGTCCAGGACCCAGGACAGGACGAGTGCCGTGAACCCCCAGACCAGCAGTCCCCGCACGGCGAAGGCCGGTCCGAGGTAGCCACCGGGGGAGGTGACCATGAACCGCCGCGCCGGGTCGGTGATCTCGGCGAGCGGGACGCGCACGACGGCGGCGGTCTCGCCCGGGTCCACGACGCGGACCGGGCCCGGGTCCACCCAGTGCGCGACGACGGGGGTCACGGCGAAGCCGGTGACGGGGATCGTCAGGGGCGGCAACGTCGCGAGCGGGACGATGCCCGCCGGGTCCGCGCCGGTCTCCTCCTGCGTCTCACGCAGGGCGGCCCGGACCCGGGCGTCGAGTCCCTCGCCGTCGCCGGGCTCGAGCCCGCCGCCCGGGAAGGCGACCTGGCCGGCGTGGTCGCGCATGTCGGCGGCGCGCTCGGTGAGCAGCAGGTCGGGGCCCGCGTCGGCCTCCGACTCGCCGAACAGCAGCAGGACCGCCGCCTCACGCGCCGCGTCCTCGGCCGGGCGCCGGCGCAGCGGCACGTCGTCCGCGGAGGCCCGGCCGCACCCGTCGACCAGCGGCGCGAGCCAGGACGGCGCCTCGCGCGGGCGCAGCAGCGTGCTCATCCGGCCGCCTTCGCGAGCGCGCCCTCGACCGCGTCGTGCACCTGCGCCGACGTGGCGAACACCTGCGGGGGCAGCGGGACCACCGAGCCGTCGGGACGGACCACGACACTGGCCGGCAGCACCGGCGCCGCCCCGAGGCGTCGCGCGACGATCTGGCTCGGGTCGGAGACAGAGGAGTAGTGCGCCCCGAGGTGATCGAGCAGGGCGAGCGCGTCGGCGGGGTCGTCGGCGACGTCGACCCCGAGCACGGTGGCGGCGCCGGGCTCGGTCGCGTAGGCGGTGATCGCCGGGATCTCCTGGCGGCACGGGCCGCACCACGAGGCCCAGAGGTTGACCAGCGTGGTCCGGCCGGGCAGTGCGGCGGCGAGGTCGACCCGGCCCGGGGCGCCGAGGCAGTCGAGCGTGAGCCCGGCGAGCGGGGCCCCGGCCGGGGCGGTGCCCGCGGCCGGCGTCGGGCAGGGCTCCAGGGCGGCGCGGGTCCGGGCGTCGGCGAGCTCCGCCGGATCGCTGCGCACGGTCGGTGCGACGCTGGGCACGCTCTGGGGGGTCGCGCCGCTGGGGTCCCGCGGCCACAGGGCGATGATCCCCACGATCACCAGCACGACCACGAGCAGGGTCGACCCGACCTCCGTGCGCGTCACCGCTCGAGACCGACGAGGGCCAGGAGGTGATCGGCCTGCGGGCCCTTCACGAGCTTGGCGGCCTTGGCCGGGTCGGTCTCGCCGATCCCGGCCGAGGGGCAGTCCTTGGCGAGCGAGCAGGCCCCGCACGCCGGCTTCTTCGCGTGGCAGACGCGGCGGCCGTGGAAGATCACGCGGTGGGAGAGCATCGTCCAGTCCTTGCGCTCGATGAGCGTCCCGACCTGGCGCTCCACCTCCACCGGGTCCTCGGAGTCGGTCCACGCCCAGCGGCGCGTGAGCCGACCGAAGTGGGTGTCCACGGTGATCCCGGGCACACCGAAGGCGTTGCCGAGCACGACGTTCGCGGTCTTGCGCCCGACGCCGGGCAGCGTCACGAGGTCCTCGAGCCGGCCCGGGACCTCCCCGTCGAACTTCTCGACGAGCGCCTGCCCCAGCGAGAGCACCGAGTTCGTCTTCGCCCGGTAGAACCCGGTCGGCCGGAGCAGCTCCTCCATCTCGGTGCGGTCGGCGCCCGCGTAGGCGGCCGCGTCCGGGTAGCGGACGAACAGCGCCGGGGTCACCCGGTTGACGGTGACGTCGGTGGTCTGCGCCGAGAGCACCGTCGCGACGAGCAGCTCCAGCGGCGTCGTGAAGTCGAGCTCGCAGTGCGCGTCGATGTGCGCCTCCGCGAGCGCGCGGTGCATGCGCCGGGCCCGGCGCACCAGCCCGAGACGTGTCTCGCCCGTCCTGGCGGTCGCGCGGGACGTGCGCGTCGTCGCCCCCGAGGTCATCCGACCAGGGTAGTGAACGGGGCGAGCGGAGCGACGGGGCATGGGGAACGGGGCGAGCGGAGCGACGGGGCATGGGCCGAGGTCCCGACACGCCGGGGCACCCCGGTGCTCGACCTCGCGCGCGCGTGCGGGACCATTTCGCTCACCATGACCGCCTGGATCGCCATCCTCATCCCCCTGCTCATCATGGTCTTCGCCCTGGGCATGGAGCGCCTGGAGACGAGACTGCGCGCGGGCACCGTCCGTGAGGACGAGGTCGAGGACTTCCTCGAGCGTGCGCGCCCCGACGAGGTGAAGGCCCTGTTCCGCCAGGGCATCGGCGGGGCCCTGCAGATGTTCCGACTGCGCAACCTCGGCAAGCGCGGCGGAGGGTCGCGCCGGGGCCGTCCCTCGGGTGATGCGCCCCGACGGACGACAGGCGTCTGACGGTCACCCAACGGCGTCATTCTTCGGCCGTAGACTCGTCCATCCAGGGGACGCACCTCGCGGATGACGGCTACAGCGGATAAATCCGGAGGTGGCGTCGGCCGTGTGCGGCGTGATCTTGGCGTGGCGCACGACTAGACTGACGACAGACGTGACTGGGGACACAGCGCGCACCGGGCCTCGACGGTACGGAGCGGGCGGAGTCGGACGAGTCGGCGAGGAGCGGACGGTGGACGAGGTACTGGCCCGCGCGGGGATCTTCCAAGGCGTGGATCCCACCGCGGTCGAGGTGTTGACGGAATCTCTCGACCGGGTCGAGTTCCCCCGCGGCACCGTCATCTTCAACGAGGGCGAACCGGGCGACCGGCTGTTCATCGTGCAGAGCGGGAAGGTCAAGATCGGACGTCGATCGCCGGACGGTCGCGAGAACCTGCTCTCAATCTTCGGGCCCTCCGACATGTTCGGCGAGCTGTCGATCTTCGACCCGGGCCCCCGGACGTCGACCGCCACGTGCGTGACCGACGTGCGGGCCTACTCGATGGACCGCACGGCGCTCAAGGAGTGGATCTCCCAGCGCCCGGAGATCGCGGAGCAGTTGCTGCGCGTGGTCGCCCGCCGGCTGCGTCGCACGAACAACCTGCTGGCCGACCTGATCTTCACCGACGTGCCCGGACGCGTCGCGAAGGCGCTGCTGCAGCTCGCGCAGCGCTTCGGGTCGCAGGAGGCGGGCCTCCTGCGGGTCACGCACGACCTCACGCAGGAGGAGATCGCCCAGCTCGTCGGCGCCTCCCGCGAGACCGTGAACAAGGCCCTGGCCGACTTCGCCGCCCGCGGCTGGCTGCGCCTCGAGGGCAAGAGCGTCCTCATCCTCGAGCCGGACCGCCTCGCGCGCCGCGCCCGCTAGTCGCGGCACGACGAGGCTGCGTCCGGTGCTCGCTCAGCCGTGGTCGCGCAGGTACGCCAGCTGTGCCGCGACGGAGATGTCCGCCGCCGGCCAGAGCGACTCGTCGACGTCGGCGTAGACGACCTCGACGACCTGGCGCGGGGTCGCCCCGTCCCCGAGCCGCAGAAGTGCCCCGCGGACCTGCTCGAGGCGCTGCTCGCGGTGGGCCAGGTAGTCACGGGCGGTCTGGGGGGCGTCGGGGAGGTCCGGGCCGTGGCCCGGGAGCAGCGTCGTCCCCGGCGGGAGCGCGGCGAGCCGGTCCAGGGAGCGCAGGTAGTCCCCGAGGGCGCCGTGGTGGTCGCCGAGCACGGTCGTGCCCCGGCCGAGCACGGTGTCCCCGGTGAGCACGCTGCCGTCGCCGTCGACGAGGAAGCAGAGCGAGTCGGTGGTGTGCCCCGGCGTCGCCACCACCCGGATGTCGAGACCTCCGGCGCCGACGGTCTCGCCGGCGCCGAGCCCTTCCGCCCCCAGGCAGAGCTGCGGGTCGAGCGCCCGGACCGGGGCCCCGGTCCGCTCGGCGAACGCCCGCGCGCCCTCGCTGTGGTCGAGGTGGTGGTGGGTGAGCAGCACCAGCTCGACGGGGCCCTGCTCGGCGAGCCGGTCGAGGTGGCGTGCATCGTCGGGCCCGGGGTCGACGACGACGCATCCGCGCTGGCCGGGAGCGCGCAGCACCCAGCTGTTGGTGCCGTCGAGCGTCATCCCCGACGGGTTGTCCGCGAGGACGACCGCGGCCGCCGAGGTGACGGGTCGCAGCACCTCGTAAGCGGGGTGCTCGGCCGGCGCGGGGTCGCTCACGCGGGCACCCTACGGCTGCGCCCGACGTCGGGTGCCGTCAGGCCCTCGCGTCGTCCGGACCCCCGGGGGGCAGCCCGTGGCCGTTGACCCGGCCACCCGGCGCCCCCGGCCGCGGCGGACGTGGGGATCGGCCCTGTGCGGGGCGGGGCGGGGCGAAGGGGTCGGCGCCCTCGCTGCGCTCGCGCTGGGCGAGCTCCTCGTGCAGCCGGGCGAGCAGTTCGCGCTCCCGGTCGGAGAGCTGGGCGACCGAATCGTCCTCCGGCGACCAGGAAGCGGCGTCCGGATCGGGCGCGTGGGCGGACGCGCCGTCCGGGACCCAACCGGCCTCGTCGGCGGCCCACTGCGGAGCCACCTCGTCGCCGGGGTCGCCCGGGCGCCGGGGAGCTCCGGCGGGCGGTCGGCCGACGGGCGGCCCGGGCGGCGGCGGCGGCGGGACGACGGTGGGTCCGGCGGCGGGCGTCGGCCGGACCGCGCGGGGTCCGGGCGGGGGCGCCGCGGGGGTCGGGCCTGCCGGCGCGGCCCAGGAGACGGGGCCGGTGTCGGGCTCGTCGTCGGCGGCGGCGACCGCCGGGCCCGGACGCTGACCGTCGGTGCCGAGCGTGTCCGGCTCGTGATCGTACGGGTCCGGCTCGGGAACGTGGCGGTGGCCGTTGGTCCCGAAGCTCACCGGTTCCTCGCCGACCTCGACGGGCGAGGCGAACAGCGTGTCCGGGCCGGGCCGGGTGTCCCCCGTGACCGGTCCGCCCGGCCAGGCTGGTCCGGGTCCGGCACCGAACCGGGCGTCGTGGCCGAAGCGTGCCAGGCCGGTGTCGGGCTGCGCACCCACGTCCCCGTCCCGGGGCCCGCGGTGGCGCGTGCGCGGGAGCTGGGCGCCGTCGGGGTCCGACGCGAGGTCGTCGGCGGAGGCCGACGTCGGCGTCGGGTCGGCCACGGGTCGTGCGGTGTCCTCCTGGGACGCGGGCTCCACGGGGCGGGCGACGGGGTGACCGTTGATGCGCGACCGCGACCGGGACCGCGGCGACCGGAACGACGTGGTCCCCATGTCGGCGACCGCCGGCCGCCCGTGGCGTCCGCTGGGGCCCTCGTCCTCGGGCTCCTCGGGCTCCTCGGCGGCCTCGTCGCGGGTCGGCTCGAGGTGGGTCGGCTCGAGCGACTCCGCAGGCAGCGGGGCCGAGAAGTCCTCCGGCGAGGGCCGGGCCCACAGGGCCGCGATCCGACGGGCGGTCGAGGAGAGGTCCTCGTCGATGGAGGTCTCGGGCCGTGCCGGGGGCCTCGCGGTGCGGGGCGCAGCGTCGGAGGCCGCCGGGCGAGCCGGTCGCGCCGGCTCCGTCCGGTCCGGCCTCGGCGGCTCGACGGGCGCCACGGGGGCTTCGTCGGCCTCGGCCGGGTCGGCGGGCTCGGGCTCGTCGAGGTCCACGAGCTCG
>JAVXWR010000554.1:0-4769 GCA_032230725.1 Actinomycetota bacterium | reverse complement strand
CGCACGCGACCGGCGCGGTCAGTACCGCGGCAGGCCCGACCGAGGCGGCCAGCGCGCCGAGCGCACCCCGTCGACTCAGCATCGAGGCCGCACCCTAGCCCGGCGCGCCGCCCCGACCGGCAGCTTGTCGTGTGTCGGGGACGAGGACACCCCGTCGAGGGGACGAGGACACCCCGTCGAGTGCGGACCGGGGTCGCGGTCACTGCTCCGGCGTCCCGGTGCCCTGCGCGAGCAGGTCGGCCAGGGAGGCCTCGGCGACCTGGCGGTCGAGCCCGAGCCCGGTGAGCACGCCGTCGCCGTCCTCGTGGTCGAGCAGGGCGAGCAGGATGTGCTCGGTCCCGACCCAGTTGTGCTCCAGGCGCAGGGCCACGCGGAAGGTCAGCTCGAGGACCTTCTTCGCGGTCGCGTCGAAGGGGATGAGAGCCGGCGGTGGGGTCTCGCTCCGGGCGGGCAGGGTCGCGGTGATCCGCCGGCGCAGCGTGTCGGGGGAGATCCCCTGGGCGGTCATGAGCCGGACGGCGAGGCCCTCGGGCTCCGCGAGCAGGCCGAGCGCGAGGTGGGCGGGGGAGATCTCCGGGGTGCCGGCCGACCGCGCCTCCTCCTGCGAGGCCACCACGACCTTGCGCGCCCGCGGGGTGAACCGGCTGAACCCCTGGGACGGGTCGAGGTCGGACGCGGAGCCCTTCGGGACGAAGCGCTTCTGGGCCGCCTGCTTGGTGACGCCCATGCTCCGCCCGATGTCGGTCCACGACGCGCCGGAACGACGGGCTTGGTCGACGAAGTGGCCGATGAGGTGGTCCGCGACCTCGCCGAGGTGCTCGGCGGCCAGCACCGCGTCGGAGAGTTGGTCGAGGGCGTCGTCGTGGACGGTGGTGATGGCGCTGATGAGGTCGTCGAGCCGGGGCGTCGGGATCGGCGGTGGCGTACTCATGTCGTCCACTATGGGTTGACGAAAGGAAGTTCGTCAACCTTTGGTGGACGGCTGGTCGAACCCGTCGCCCCGAGTCGGTCCCTCAGCGCTGGTCGGTGCCGCGTCCCGCAGCACCGAACCAGTCGGCGGCCGGCGCGCGGTGACTTCACGAACACGTTCGTCACGAACACGTTCGTGGCATACTGGGGGTGTGCCCCGCACCAGTCCCGCCAGCCGCCGCGAGCGCCCGGCCAAGCCCGCGCTCAGTCGCGAGGCCCTCGTCGCCGCGGCCGCCGAGCTGGTGCGCGAGCACGGCCTCGAGCGCGTCACGATGCGCCGCCTCGCCCAGGAGCTCGACACCGGCCCGGCCTCGCTCTACGTGTACGTCCGCGACACCGCCGAGCTGCACGCGGCGGTGCTCGACGTCTTCCTTGCCGAGGTGGACCTCTCGCCGGTGGACGGCGCGGGGGACTGGCGCGACCGGCTCGGGCGCGTGCTCGAGTCCCACGCCGCCGTGCTCCACGCCCGGCCGGGGCTCGCGCGCGCCGCGCTCGTCACGCACCCGAGCGGTCCGCACTACCTCGCGCTCGTCGAGGGACTGCTCGCGCTGCTCGCCGCCGGGGGCGTCCCGCCGGAGCGCGCGGCGTGGGCCGTCGACATCCTGATGCTCGTCACCACCGCGAGCGCGGCGGAGCACGCCACCCGGGCGGGCGCGCCGTCCGCCGACGCCGAGGACGACGAGCTCGTCGACGCCGTCCTCGGAGTCGATCCCACCGTCCATCCGCACATCGCCGCGCTCGGCCCCGCCCTGTTCTCCGGGACCGGGTCCGACCGCTTCCGCTGGTTCGTCGACGTCCTGCTCGCCGGCGCGCTCGCCACCGCACGACCCTCGGAGGAGACCCCATGAGCGCAACCGTCACGGTGATCGGTGCCGGCCTCGGCGGGCTGACGCTGGCGCGCATCCTGCAGCGCCACGGCGTCGGCGTCGTCGTCCACGACCTCGAGGCCGGTCCCGACGCCCGGCCCCAGGGCGGGATGCTCGACATGCACGAGGAGTCCGGCCAGGCGGCGTTGCACGCCGCCGGGCTCCACGATGTCTTCCGCGAGCACGTCCTCCCGGGTGGGGAGGCGCTCCGGGTCGTCGACCGGGACGGCCGGGCGCACCTGGTCGAGGAGGACGACGGCGACGGCGGGCGCCCGGAGATACCGCGGGAGGACCTGCGCCGGCTGCTGCTCGACTCGCTGGCGCCGGGCACCGTGCGGTGGGGCCGCAAGCTCGTCGCGGTCCGCCCGGTCCGGGGCGGATGGCACGAGCTGACCTTCGCCGACGGCGAGGTGATCGTCTCGACGGTGCTGGTCGGGGCCGACGGCGCCTGGTCGCGCGTCCGCCCGCTGGTCTCGGGCGCGGTGCCGTCCTACAGCGGGACGGCGCTCATCACGACGCGCCTGTACGACGTCGACCGGGCGCATCCCGCGGCCGCGGCTGCGGTCGGGGGCGGAAGCCTGATGGCGCTCGCCGACGGGCAGGGTCTCCTCGCGCACCGCGAGCCGCACGCCACGATCGAGGTGTACGCCGCGATGCGCACCGACGAGGCCGCCCTGGCGACCGACGACCTGCGCGGCCTGCTGCTCGCCGAGTTCGCCGACTGGGCGCCGGAGCTGCGGGCGCTCGTGGCCGAGGCCGACGACGCGTACGTCCCCCGCCCGGTGTCGATGCTCCCGACCGGCCACTCGTGGCCCCGCACCCCGGGGGTCACGCTGATCGGGGACGCGGCCCACCTCATGTCGCCCTTCGCGGGAGAGGGGGCGAACCTCGCGATGCAGGACGCCGCCGAGCTCGCGGTCGCGCTGGTCGCGCACGGGGTCGATCACGCGGCGGCGGTCGAGGCGGCACTCGACGAGCACGAGGCCGCCATGATCCCGCGCGCGGCCCGGGCGGCGGGGGAGTCGGCCGCGAACCTGGAGCTCGCGTTCCGCGCCGACGCCCCCGCCGGACTCATCGAGGTGATCACGAGCCACGGCTGACGACCGGTTGTCTGACAGCGTGACTCAGTGGAGCAGGGGCAGGAAGATCGCCGCTGCGGTGCCTGCTCCGGGCGTCACCGCCATCATCCCGGCGACGGCGACCAGTGCCTTGGCAAGCAGGAACGCCGTGATCACCGGGATCGCGATCCGCCAGAACACGATGATCAGGAAGATCACGATCCCCAGGACCGCAACCAGTTGACCCGCCGTCAGTCCAGCCATGACGCCCCCGAGGTGTGCGTTGTCCGACAAGTGGCAGCCTGCGCGGCGACCTGATGTCTGTCAACAACGTTCTGCTGTCGGACAACTGTTGTCCGGTCGTGCTACGGTGTGCTGTCCGTCGGCTGACGTCCGTTCGGCGGGCTGCGGATCAGCAGCGCGTCGCGAGGGTCGGGTCATGGTTGCGGAAGAGCAGGACGCCACGCCGTCGGACGACGGTGATCCGTGGAGGCTGCCGGATTCACGGAAACCCATCCCCGCCCTGGTCGCCGACCGGGTGCTGGAGCTCGTGCGTGCGGGTGTGATCCCCCCGGGGGACCGGCTCCCCACGGAGCCCGAGCTCGCCCGCCGATTCGGGGTCGCGCGCAGTTCCGTGCGCTCGGGTCTGCAGCGGCTCCAGGCCGAGGGTGTGGTGGAGGTCAACCGCGGGCGGGGCTGGTTCGTCTCCGCGTCGTCCCGGGACGCCGCCGACCTCATGCAGGAACGGTTGTCAACGCGGGATTTCGACGTCCGGGACGTCATGGAGGTCCGGATCGCCCTCGAAGGCCTCGCCGCCGGACTGGCCGCCACTCGCGCTTCGGCCGGCCAGCGGGACGACATCCTCAAGCTCAGCAAGATCGACCAGGCCGCCGACCCGCGTGACGCCGCAACGCTGCTGGAGGCGGACGAGGAGTTCCACGGCGCGATCGTCGAGGCCGCCGGCAACGACTATCTCAAGGCGCTCTACGACATGCTCACGCCGCTGGTCGCGGAGTGGCGCCAACACAGCTTCACGAGCGCCCACGTCCACGACCGGTCGGCGCTCGACCACGTGCAGGTCGCCGTGCAGATTCGGCGCGGGGACGAGATCGGGGCCCGCCTGGCGATGGCGGGGCACCTGCTCGGCCTGTACACGGGCATCGCCCGGTCGCGCCGTCGAGCCGACGGAGGCTCCGAGGACCGGCCGCCGGCCGAGCTCTCGACCTACATCGACGTGGGGGACGAGCCGATGTTCGAGGGCGAGGCGTCCGGCGACTGATTCGCCTCAACTGTTGTCTCCCGCCACATGCGCCACACAAGATGAACAGGTGGCTGGGGGGCGCGATGGACGCGGGGGCGGGGTTCCGGCGCACCTGCGGCGTTGGGCGCTCGGCGGGATCCTCGCCGTCGGGGTCGGACTCCTCGTGCTCGCCCTCGCGCCGCAGGGTCGCGCCACGTGGATCGTCGGGTTCGCGCTCGTCCTCTTCGGGGCCCTCGCCTTCGTGACGGCGATCATCGCCGGCACGGTCCGACGCGAGCTGAGACGGCACGCGGCGTTCGTCAACGAGGCCGTCGAGCGCGGGGTGATCGAGGTGTTCCCGCCCGGGCGGATCGCGCACCGGTTGCTCGAGCGCATCTACGGGGAGTCGCCGTTCAACCGCGAGGTCGCGACCGCGCTGCTCGGCGGCGACGGGCACGCGCTCGACGGCGGCGACCTCACCATCAGCGAGCACACCGAGATCGACTTCCGGCTCGACAGCGTGGACGACCGCAACTACCAGCTCGTCCTGGAGCAGCGGTACTCGTTCCGCAACCGCATCCCGACGTCGACCTTCGTCATCTTCGCGACCTCGGCGCCCCGGCTGCGCGACTCGAT
>JAVXWR010000068.1:0-5122 GCA_032230725.1 Actinomycetota bacterium | reverse complement strand
TTCCCGCTGCTCAGGGCACCGCACTCCGTGGCGACCCCCACCCGCCCGGGTGGCGAGGGCGGGTGAGAGTGACGCACCTCACACTCAAGTTGCTCCGAACGCTGCTCATGATCCATCGCGTTCACGGCGGGAGCGGACGCCGGCGGGACCGTGTGCCGAGGAGGTCACACGGCAGGCGGGCGCGGGGACGGCACCATGAGCGGCGTGACCGATACCGACGACCGCCACGCCTGGAGCCGCCCCGAGCCCGAGGACGTCGCCCCCGACGTGCTCCGCGTGCCCCTGCCGCTCCCCTCCGACGCCCTGCGGGCGGTCAACGTCTACGTGATCCGCGACGGCGATCGGCTCACGCTCGTCGACGGTGGGTGGACCCTCACGGTCGCCCGGGAGCTGCTGGTGGTGGCGCTGGCGCGGATCGGGGCGGAGCTGCCCGACATCGGGCGTTTCCTGGTCACGCACATGCACCGCGACCACTACACGCAGGCCGTGGCGCTGCGCCGCGAGACCGGGGCGCGGGTGGCCCTCGGCGTCGGCGAGCGGGACTCGCTCGAGGAGATGGCGCGCCGCCCGGTCCCCATGGGCGCGCAGCGGTGGGCGCTGCGGGCCGCGGGCGCGGGCGCGCTGGCCGACGAGCTCGCCGAGCTGCTCCCCGCGGAGGTGGCGGAGGAGGAGATGGCGGACTACGCCCTGCCCGACCAGTGGCTGGCCGACGGCGAGCGCGTCACCGTCGGCGACCGGGTCCTCGAGGCCGTCGAGACCCCCGGCCACACGCGGGGGCACCTCGTGTTCGACACCGGCGGGTCCGCCTCGGGCCTGCTCTTCGCCGGCGATCACGTGCTGCCCCACATCACGCCCTCGATCGGGTTCGAGCCGGACGCGCGCCCCGGCGCGCTGACCCGCTACCTGGCCTCGCTCGCACGCGTCCGCGAGCGGCCCGACCGACGGCTGCTGCCCGCCCACGGTCCCGTCCGGCCGAGCGTGCACGCCCGCGTCGACGAGCTGCTGGACCACCACGCCGGGCGCCTCGACGAGATCGAGCGGGTCACGACGTCGGGCGCGGCGACCGCGGCCGACGCTGCGGCCGTCCTGACCTGGACCAGGCGGGAGAAGGGCCTCGCCGACCTGGAGCCGTTCCACCGCATGCTCGCGGTCCTGGAGACCGACGCCCACCTCGAGGTGCTCGCCGCCCAGGGCAGGTTGCAGCGCGAGGCGGACGCGGACGGGATCCACCGCCACCACCCCGCCTGACCGCTCGATTCGTCCCGCACCCTTCCCGAGAACCGTGTCCCGAGAACCGGGTCGAAAACCGGGTCCCGAGGACCCGGTTCTGCAGGCCTCGCCGGGCCCCGTCCTCGCACGAGAGCCGGGGCCCGGCCGGAACGGGCAATTCCGATATTCCGCGAAGGTCGGCAGGATCACCGCATGTCGTCGGTCGAGAGTGTGCGCGTGAAGCGGACGAAGGCGCTCTTCCTCATCGGGACGGCCGGCGTCCTCGTGGTCCAGATCGGGGCACTCGTCGGCCTGGACGGCATCGGTGAGGCCTTCCTCGTGTGGCTGCCCTGGCCTCTGACGTTGATCGCACCGGTCTGGCTGGCGGCTCGCTGCGGCCCGCCGCCCCGGCGCTCGGGCGACGTCGGCGTCGCCGTCGCGGCCTACCTGACCGGGGTCCCGATGGCGGTGTGGTTCGGGAACTTCCTGGCCGAACCGGGCGACGCGTGGCTGGTCGTCGTCGTCCTGGCGTACTTCGTCGCCGGACTCGCCGTCACCTGGCGCTGGCTGGGTCGCCGCACGGGTTGACGTGTGGGGGTCGGAGCCGCCCACGACCCGGCCTCACCGCTCGGTCCGGGGTGTTCACCACCGAGGGCTATCGTGGAGGGCCGTCACGGCGCCGAACGACACGAACGAGGGTCGCCCTTGTCCCACTCCGCGAGTCCCGCCGCGGCCGACGTCGAGCCGGCGCGGGACGAAGCCCGCCGGCCCGGTGACCCGGTCGCGGCGGAGCAGCCCTACGTGACGATGCTCTACGGGCGGCTCGACGCCCGGCGCAAGGAGACCGCCGAGCTCCTCGCGCGGGTGCTGCGCAACGAGACCACCGGCACCCCGCAGGCGGTCTCCGAGCGGGACGCCGCCGCGGCGATGTACTCCGAGCAGCTCGCCACGCTCTCCGCGGTCGAGGAGGGCCTGTGCTTCGGGCGCCTCGACGTCGAGCCCGACGCGGTCCTCGCGCCGGGGAGCCGGGACAGCGCCGACCAGGAGACGCCCGGGTTCGACCAGGAGGTCGCCTACATCGGGCGGCTCGGGCTGCTCGACGAGGACCACGACTACGAGCCGCTGCTCATCGACTGGCGCGCCCCGGTGGCCCGGCCGTACTACACCGCGACCGCGGCCAACCCCGACGGCATCCGTCGCCGCCGCCACCTGCGCACCCGCAGCCGCAAGGTCCTCGCCGTCGACGACGAGATCCTCGACCTCGCCGAGGCTGCGGCGGCCGCGGCCAAGAACGACGGCGCGCAGCGTGGCGGCCTCACCGGCGAGGCCACGCTGCTCGCCGCCCTGAGCTCCGGGCGCACCGGGCGCATGGGCGACATCGTCGCGACCATCCAGACCGAGCAGGACCGGATCATCCGGTCCGGGGTGAACGGCGTGCTCGTCGTCGAGGGCGGGCCCGGGACCGGCAAGACGGCCGTGGCGCTGCACCGCGCGGCGTACCTGCTCTACACCCACCGCCGCCAGCTGGCGAAGCGCGGCGTGCTCGTCGTCGGGCCCAACCCGACGTTCCTGCGCTACATCGAGCAGGTGCTGCCCTCGCTCGGCGAGACGAGCGTGCTGCTCTCGACGGTCGGGGAGCTCTACCCGGGGCTCGCCGCCCGGCGCGCGGAGCCCGCCGAGGCCGCCGCGCGCAAGGGCTCGCTCGACATGGCCAAGGTGCTCGCCACCGCGGTCCGCGACCGCGAGGAGCTGCCGCGGCACACGATCCGGCTGCGTGTCGAGGGCGAGACCGTCGAGCTCGACCGCGACCTCGTCGCGCAGGCACGCACCCGGGCCCGGCGGACGCGCCGGCCGCACAACGATGCCAAGCGCACCTTCGTCCGCGAGGCCGTCGACATGCTCGCCCGCCGTGAGCGCGACCGGCTCTCCCGCGAGGGCAGCCACCCCGAGGTCGAGGGGAGCGGCTCGAGCGCGAGCGGCCTCCTCGACCGCGGCGACCTCGCCGACATCCGGGCCGCGCTGCGGGAGGACGACGACCTGCTCGCCGCCCTCGACGGGCTCTGGCCCACCCTCACGCCGCCGCAGCTGCTCGCCGACCTCTACACCGACCCGAAGCGGATCACCGCCGCCACCCGGGGCTGGTCCGAGGCCGACCGGGCCCTGCTGCGCCGCGACGCCCCGCCCGCGGCACCGCTCGACCCGCACTGGTGGACCCCGGCCGACGCCGTCCTGCTCGACGAGGCGGCCGAGCTGCTGGGGGAGGACGACACCGCCGAGCGGGAGCGGGCCGAGCGCAAGCGCGAGGCCGACGAGGCGTACGCCGCCGGGGTGCTGGAGATCCTCG
This sequence comes from Actinomycetota bacterium, assembly GCA_032230725.1. Classification (GTDB taxonomy): domain Bacteria; phylum Actinomycetota; class Actinomycetes; order Mycobacteriales; family Pseudonocardiaceae; genus Actinomycetospora. The sequence continues at coordinate 1,569 of JAVXWR010000068.1, read as the reverse complement.
CGATGGAGGACGACTGGGACCCCGAGCTGCTGCGGCCGACCGACGTCGTCGATGCGAGCCTGCTCGCCGACCGCAGCCGCGAGGCCGGCTACGCCTCCGCGGCCGAGCGCGCCGCCGAGGACCGCACCTGGACCTTCGGCCACGTAATCGTCGACGAGGCCCAGGAGCTCTCGCCGATGGCGTGGCGGGTGCTCATGCGCCGGTGCCCGAGCCGGTCGATGACCCTGGTCGGCGACGTCGCGCAGACCGGCGCCCGCGACGGCGCACGCTCCTGGCACGAGGTCCTCTCGCCCTACGTCTCGGCCCGCTGGCGCCGTGAGGCCCTCACGGTGAACTACCGGACCCCTGCGGAGATCGCCGAGGTCGCGGCCGACGTGCTCGCCGTCATCGACCCGGCCCAGACCCCGCCGGAGTCGGTGCGCGAGTCCGGGATCCCGCCGCGGGCGGTGGGCGTCGCGGAGTCCGCGCTCGATCACCAGGTCTCGACGACGACCCGCGCGGCCGCCGACGACGTCGTCGACGCGGAGGGCAACGGCCGCGTCGCGGTGCTCGCACCGGCGGCCCGGGTCGAGGCGCTGCGCGCCCGGCTGGCCGCCGACCACCTCCCCATGGGCGCCGCGGCCGGCGAGGACGCCGCCGACGGGCGCGGCGCGACCGACCTCGAGGTGGCGGTCGTCGTGTCGGCCGTCGCCGACGCGAAGGGGCTGGAGTTCGACGCGGTCGTCCTCGTGGACCCGTCCGGGATCGTCGAGGAGTCCCCGCGCGGGCTCAACGACCTCTACGTGGCGCTCACCCGCGCCACCCGGTCGCTGGACGTGGTGCACCCCGAACGGCTGCCGTCCGTACTCGGACGGCTCGCCGGAGCGCATGCGCCGGTGGAGCGCACCCCTCCATCGGGGCCGTCATCACTCACAGGTCGGTAACGGTCCGCGTCCGCCGTCCGACTTCGTCGTTGAGCGGGGATGAAGCCCGGATCCGGGCGCCGTCATCGGCAGACACGGCGCCCGTCCCTGGGAGAGAATCGCTCTGGGACGGCGTCCCGGCAGGAGACGGGACCCGCGGCGACGCCCGGGAGCGAGGGGGTGGCCGGTGAGCACCACCGATGCCGGCCCGCCCACCGTCGTCGGCGGCCGGTACACGGTCGGTGACCTGATCGGCCGCGGCGGCGCCGCGGACGTCTACCGGGCCCGCGACGAGCTCCTCGGCCGCGACGTCGCCATCAAGATGTTCGGGGCCGGGGGCGACGTGGTCGCCGCGGCGAACGCCGAGGCCGCGTCCGTCCCGGGCCCGACCCCCGACGTGGTCGACCCGGTCTCCGGTGAGGCCGTCCCGCCGCAGGAGCCGGCGGACGACGAGGCCGGCGCCCCGGGCGCCGGCGCCCCGGGCCGGTACGGCCGCGGGACCGGCGGCACGCCCCGCCCCTCGGCGCCGCCCGCCGAGCTCGTCGGGGACCTCGAGGAGGGCTCCGAGGCGCGGAACCGCCGCGAGGTCCTCACGCTCGCGGCGCTCTCGCACCCCGGTCTGGTCACCGTGTACGACGTCGGTGACGACCACGGGCGCGCCTACTTC
>JAVXWR010000066.1:0-2810 GCA_032230725.1 Actinomycetota bacterium | reverse complement strand
GGCAGGTAGCCGAGGTCCTGGCCCCCGACGGCGTACACCGGCCGGAAGACGACGATCTTGCGGTGCTGCTGGCGCTCGAGGACCGCCTCGAGGCCGGCGCACAGCGCGAGGGCGCTCTTGCCGGTGCCCGCCCGTCCGCCCATCGAGACGATCCCGATCTCGGGGTCGGTGAGCAGGTCGATCGCGATGCGCTGCTCGGCGGAGCGGCCGTGGAGCCCGAAGACGTCGCGGTCGCCGCGCACGAGGCGCACCTGCTTGTCCGGCGTGACCCGCCCGAGGGCCGAGGAGCCCCCACCGAGCAGGCGCAGGCCGGTGTGGCACGGCAGCTCGCGGGCCGCCTCGACGTCGGTCACCCCCTCGGCGAACAGGTCGGTGATCTCGTGCGGGTCGGCGGCCACCTCGGTCATGCCGGTCCAGCCGGAGAGCACGACGTCCTGGGCGTGGTACTCGTCGGCGGGCAGGCCGACCGCGGCGGCCTTCACCCGCAGCGGCATGTCCTTGGTGACCAGGGTGATCGTCAGGCCGTCACGCGCGAGGTTGGCCGCGCACGCGAGGATGCGGGAGTCGTTCTCGGCGGTCCGGAAGCCGGCCGGCAGCACCGTGGGATCGGTGTGGTTGAGCTCGACGTGCAGCGTGCCGCCCTCGGGCGTGATCGCGATCGGCTCGTCCAGACGGCCGTGCGCGATGCGGAGGTCGTCGAAGAGGCGCAGGGCCTCCCGGGCGAACCACCCGAGCTCCGGATGGTGGCGCTTCCCCTCGAGCTCGGAGATGACGACGAGGGGGACGACGACGTCGTGCTCGGCGAAGCGGGTAGGGGCCCACGGGTCGCTGAGCAGGACGGAAGTGTCGAGAACGTAGGTGATCCGGGCCCGCGGGGCCGGTGACGGGGTGTGGCCAGAGGCGCGGTCCGCGTCCACGGAGGCTGGCTCCATGGAGAGGGGGACGCTGCCGGACACCGACGGGGGACGCTGGAAGTGCTCTGCGCTCACGGCTACTCCCTCGGCGGTCGCGGCACCCACGACCACGTTCCTCGACGGACGAGTCGGTCGGGATCAGGTCGCGATGCGGAACCGGTGGCGCAGTCCCCCGCCGGGGGACCTGCCGCTCCGATGCCGAGCGGGCGGACCGGGTGCCGGCCCTCCCGCCGAGCCCGCCCGGTCCACGACGCCGAGGGCCGCCGGGGGCACCGAGCACGGAACGCTGTCCGGCCTTCGCGCCCCGGCGGTGCCGCGGCACCGCGATCCGAACCGACCCGTCACGATCTCCGGCCTCCCCGGACGGTCCGCATCCGCTACGGCGCCGTCGGGGCGGACGCTACAACCGATGGCCGGTCGTTGTCGCGCGCCGAACGTGACGACTTGGTGACGTGGCTCATACGGTCGGTGACATCGGTGGGTCCTCGACGGTGCGTGGGTACCGCTCGGCGCGGCCCGGGCCACTGTCGCTCTGCGTGTCGGAAAGTCCACGCCCCGTGATCGTCTCGCGCCGGAGACGGTCCGGTGTCCACGGTTCGTCGAGCAGCCGCGCGAAGCGTGACCCGACGGTCCCGTCCTCCGCCCGGGCGGCCAGCCAGCGACGCACGAGGTGCGCACCCTCGACGTACGTCGTGGTGTGGATCCGCCAGCGGGGGTGGCCGAGGAACTCGAGCATCCGCCCGGCGCGGTCGTCGTCGATGAACAGCCAGCGCCGCAGGTGGGCCCGTGCCTGCTCCTCCCGGTCGGACGCACTGCTCCCGTGGAGCAGGAGCGCGGCGTCCTGACGGACGGCGCCCAACGGGACTATCGCGTCCTCGACCGCCTCCCCGACGGCGCCCTCGCCCGGCGTCGTCGGGACCCCGGCGTCGACCAGGTGCCCGGCGGCCCAGGAGCCCCATCCCGGCCCGACGACGGCCTCGAGCCCGCACTCCGCGGCGCCCTCGGCCACCAGGCTCTGCGGGGTGCGGGCGAGGAAGAGGGCGCGCTCGGGGCCGGCCGCGTCGGCGAGCTCGGTCCGCGCCATCTCGGTGTGGTGCCCGGGGTAGGCCTCGTGCGCGGCCAGCAGCGGCAGGTGGGCCCGGCGGTGCCCCGCCTCCCGCGAGACCTGCACGACCGACCGGGCGCGGCCGACCCGGCGCGCGAACCCCGCCCACGGGACGCCCGCGACGACCTCCAGGTCGACGTGCTCGCCCTCGGGCAGCCCGACCGTCTCGCGGGTGCGCTCGCGCAGCGCCGCCGTCATCGCCGCCATCCCGGGACGCAGGTGCTCCGGGGCGACCCGGTCCCGCGCCCGGAACGCGGCGAGGGCGCGGGGCAGGCGCCGCTCCGTGGTGTCGAGGACGTCGGCGAGGCGGGCGTGCGCGGCCCGGTACCGCTCGGGGTCGCCGGGGACGACCGCGACCCCGAGGCAGGCACGGATCTCGTCGACGACGCCGACCTCCTCGCCGGCGGCGCGCGCCGCGATCACCTCGCAGGCGGCGAGCTGGGCGTCGAGGTACTCGGCCCGGTGGGGTCCGAGGGGCGCGGTGCCGAGACGGCGGCGCAGCGCGGCCGCCTCCTCGCGCAGTGCCGCGGGGACGGGGAGGGGTTCGTCGTCGACGTGGCGGGCAATCCCGGGATCGCCGACGTGGGCGTCCACGAGGCCCGGGACGACGCGCCCGAGGCGCAGCCCGAGGGCCACGTAGGCCCCGGCGAGCCCCTCGGGGTCGTTCTCGTCCACCGAGCGCGGACAGTACCCGTCACGGGGCCGGGAACGCCTCGGCGCGGACACGACGTCGCTGGATACGACACCCGTGTGTCGAGGTCGGTGACGGATCGCGGCTCGATCCGCCACGT
>JAVXWR010000056.1:0-10725 GCA_032230725.1 Actinomycetota bacterium | reverse complement strand
CCTCGAGGATCTCGCGCCCGAGCCCCTCGACGGCGACATCCTGCGGCCGCTGTCCAACCCCATCCACCCCACCGGCGGCCTGACGATCCTGCGCGGCTCGCTCGCCCCCGACGGCGCCGTGGTGAAGTCCGCGGGGTTCGACACCGCCGCCTTCGAGGGCACCGCGCGCGTGTTCGACGGCGAGCAGGGCGCGATGGCGGCCGTCGAGTCGTCCGGGCCCGAGGGACTGCAGCCCGGCGACGTCGTCGTCATCCGCGACGAGGGCCCGCGCGGCGGGCCGGGGATGCGCGAGATGCTCGCCGTCACCGGCGCCATCAAGGGCGCCGGGCTCGGCAAGGACGTCCTGCTGCTCACCGACGGCCGCTTCTCCGGCGGCACGACCGGTCTGTGCGTCGGCCACGTCGCGCCGGAGGCCGCGCACGGCGGGCCGATCGCGTTCGTCCGCGACGGCGACCGCATCCGGCTCGACCTCACGGCCCGCACGCTCGACCTGCTCGTCGACGACGACGAGCTCGAGCGCCGCCGGGCGGACTGGACCCCGCCGCCGCTCAAGCACCGGACCGGGGTGCTGGGCAAGTACTCACGGCTGGTCGGGTCGGCGGCGCAGGGCGCCGTCGTCGGGTTCGACTGACACCCGCTGCAACCGACCGGGCCCCGGCGGTGTTGACCGGGACATGAGCACGCCGACCGCCGCCGAGGCCCGCGTCGCCGTCGCGGATCCCGACGCCGAGCGGGTGGCGGCGGCGCTGGCGCGCGACCTCGACGACGGGTTCGCCGAGCTGGTGCGGACCTACCAGGGCCTCGTCTACGCGGTCGCCCTGCGCACCACCGGGCACCGCGCCGACGCCGAGGACCTCGCCGCCGAGGCGCTGCTGCGGGCCTACCGGTCCCTCGCGGACCACCTCGCCGACGAGCGCGGGGACGCCTGGCTGCGCGCCCTCGCTCCTCGACCGTGGCTGCTGACGATCGTCGTCAACGTCCGGCGCAACCAGGTCCGCGACGCCGCCCGCCGGCCCCGCACCGACGGCGCGACACCGCCGGACGCGCCCGTCCCCGGCCCGAGCGTCGAGGAGCACGCCGAGCACCGCGAGGCCACCGAGCACCACGCGGGCCTGCTCGCCCGACTCCCCGAGACCCAGCGCACCGCCGTCGTGCTGCGCCACGTGACCGACCTGCCCCTCGCCGAGGTCGCCGAGGTGCTCGGCTGCCCGGTGGGCACGGCGAAATCGCACGTGTCGCGAGGCCTCGCCCGGCTGCGCGCCCTCGTCGACGACACCGGAGGACCCCGATGACCACCGAACCGACCGCGGACCCGGACCCGGTGCTCGCCCGCCTCGCCGGGCTCGCACCGCGCGACGTCCCCGACCTCACCGACCGTCTCTTCGACGGCTGGCTCACCACCGACAGCCTCATCGGCCCGGTCCTGGTGGCGAGCACCCGCGAGGGCGTCACCTTCCTCCGCGCGAGCGCCGAGCTGCCCGACGACGGGTTCATGGCCCGACAGGAGTTCCAGGAGGCCTACCGCCGTCGGTTCGGCCGCCCGCTGCGACCCGTCGTCGACCTGCCCGAGGGACTCGAGGCCGCGCTGCACGGCGACGCCGCGGCCACGCCCCGGCTCGACCTGCGCGGACTCACCGACTTCCAGCGCGACGTCCTCGCCGCCACCCGCACTATCCCGGCCGGCGAGACCCGGCCCTACGCCTGGGTGGCCGCCGAGATCGGCCGGCCCGGCGCGGTCCGCGCGGCCGGCACGGTGCTCGCGACCAACCCGGTGCCCCTGCTCATCCCGTGTCACCGCGTGGTGCCCAGCCACGGCGACATCGGCCGCTACATCTTCGGCACCCCCGCCAAGCGTCGGCTGCTCGCGGCCGTGGGCGCCGCGGCCGCCGGACCGACCTCCCGAGGAGGAACCGCCCGATGACCAGCACCGCCGCACCCGTCGACCTGCCCGCCCTCGACCACCTCGACCGGGACGGCATCGCCGGGCGCCTCGACGCCGAGGGGTTCGCGTCGCTCGGGCCGCTGCTCTCCCCCGAACAGTGCCGGGCGATGATCCAGGTGTTCGACGACGACGACGCCTTCCGCTCGACGATCGACATGGCCCGGCTCTCGTTCGGCGAGGGCCGCTACCGCTACTTCGCGAACCCGTTGCCCCCGCTCGTCGCAGCGCTGCGCACGCGGCTGTACCCGCCGCTCGCGGCGATCGCCAACCGCTGGGCCGGCGTCCTCGACGAGCCCACGTTCCCCGAGGACCACGCGGAGCTCCTGGCCCGCTGCGCCGCGGCGGGGCAGACCAGGCCGACGCCGCTGGTCCTGCGCTACGGCCCCACCGGCTACAACTGCCTGCACCAGGACGTCTACGGCGACCTGACCTTCCCGCTGCAGGTCCTGATCATGCTCAACACCCCGGACGTGGACTTCACCGGTGGGGAGAGCGTGTTCGTCGAGCAGCGCCCGCGCCGGCAGTCCCGTCCGATGGTCGCCCGCCCCGGGCTCGGCGAGGCCATCGTCTTCCCGGTGCGCCACCGGCCCAAGCTCGGCTCCCGCGGGTACCACCGCGTGCAGCTGCGCCACGGCGTCTCGGCGGTGCACTCCGGGAACCGGCACGTGCTCGGCGTGATCTTCCACGACGCGCGGTGACATCGGGGACCATCGAGCCATGGTGGAGGAGCGGACGTTCCCCGGGCCGGACGGTGGGCGCCTCACCTACCGCGAGCTCGGGACGGGCCGGCCGGTGGTCCTGCTCCACGGGTTCACCGCGACCGGCGCGACGTGGTTCGACGCGGGCCCGGCGCACGCCCTCGCCGAGCGCGGCCACCGGGTGATCGTCCCCGACCTGCGCGGTCACGGCTCGAGTGCCGCGCCCGACGACCCGGCCGCCTACCCGCCCGACGTCCTCACCGACGACCTCCTCACCCTGGTCCGCCACCTCGGGCTCGACGAGGAGACCGGGGGCTACGACCTCGCCGGGTACTCCCTCGGCGGACGGGTCGTCCTCCGTGCGCTCGTGCGCGGAGCCCGTCCCCGGCGGGCCGTCGTCGCCGGGCAGGGCCTGCGTGCCGTCACCGGCCCGCTCGACCAGCGTGGCCTGTTCCGCCGCACTCTCGACGCCCTGCTGGCGGGCACGCCACCGCCCCTCGACTCGCCCGAGGGCGGGACCGCCGCGTGGATCCGCCGCGAGCGGCAACGACCCGCGCGCCCTGCGCCACGTCCTCGACACCCCGCTCCCGATCACCCGGTCCGAGCTCGCCGTCGTCCCCACCCCCGTCCTCGTCCTGGTCGGTGCCGACGACGAGCACCAGGCGCCCACCGCCCCCGCGTTGGCCGACGCATTCCTCCACGGTCGCCACGCGGAGGTCCCCGGTGACCACGTCTCCGCGCTCGGCACCCCCCAGCTGCACACCGCGGTCCTCCGGTTCCTCGCCGAGGACCCGGAGTCCCCGACGGGCGGGCCGTGAACCCGCGGGATGATGCCCGCGTGGACACGTTGCTCATCTCCGGCAGCACGCGGCGCGGCTCGACCAACTCGGCCGTGCTCCGCACGGTGCACGCCCTCGCCGCCCCCGAGCTCACCACCACCATCTACGACGAGCTCGCCGCGCTGCCCGCCTTCAACCCCGACGACGACCACGAGCCGCTCCCCGGGCCCGTCGCCCGGCTCCGCACCGCGATCCACGACGCCGAGGCACTGCTGTTCTGCACACCCGAGTACGCCGGGGCCCTGCCGGGGGCGTTCAAGAACCTCCTCGACTGGACCGTCGGGGACGCCGACCCACGCTCGATCAGCGGTAAGCCCGTCGGCTGGCTCAACGTCTCCGGGCCCGCCGCCCCGAGCGGGGGCGCCGACGCGCACGAGTCCCTGGCCAAGGTCCTCGGTTACGTCGGCGCCCGCCTCGTCGACGACGCCTGCCTGCGGCTGCCCCTGACGCGGGACGCCGTCGGCGACGACGGGCTGGTCGGCGACGAGGTCGTGCGCGCCGCGGCGCTCGGCGCCCTCCGAGCACTCCGGACCACCGGACCGTCGTGACCCCGCCGCAGCGTCCGAACCCGGCGGGGCCCGCCCACGAAGGCCCCGCGTGACCACGGACCTCGACCCGCCACCGGACACCGCCCCGGCCCCCGCGGGGTCGGGGCTGCAGCGGGCCGTCGCCGCCGCGATCGGGCTGCTCGCGGTCGGGGTGGCGCTCGGCGTCGGGGACCTCGTCGCGGCCCTCGCGGCCCCGCCGTCGTCGCCGTTCCTCGCCGTCGGCAACCAGTTCATCCGCCTGACCCCCGAGCCGCTCAAGGAGTTCGCCACCAGCACGTTCGGGGTCCACGACAAGCAGGTGCTGCTGGCGGGCATGGCGGTCGTGATCGCCGTCGTCGCTGCGCTCGGTGGCCTGCTCTCGCGCCGGAGCCTCGTCCCGGGGCTCGCCCTCGTCGTCGTGCTCGGCCTCGTCGGGGCGACGTGCGCGGCCGCGGCCCCGACCTTCACCGCCGCCTACCTGATCGCGCCGCTCGTGGCCCTGCTCGCCGGGGCGGCCTCCTTCGTCGTCCTGCACCACCTGGCCCGGCGCGCCGAGGCTCCGCAGGATCCGGACGACGACCCCGCGGCCCCCCGCGAGGCGCGCCGGCGCCTCGTCCTCGGGCTGGTCGCCGCGCTCGCCGGCGCGGGGGTGACCGGCTTCCTGGGCCGCACCCTCGCGACCGCGGACGCCGCCGAGGCGTCCCGGGACGCCGTCGGGCCGTTGCCGGGCGGGAACGTGCCCCCGCCCCCCGCGGCCGACTTCGCCGCCTCGGGGACGCCCCCGTGGCTCACCCCGAACGCCGACTTCTACCGGATCGACACCGCGCTGCAGGTCCCGCAGATCTCGACCGGGGAGTACAGCCTGCGCATCCACGGCCTCGTCGACCGCGAGATCGTCCTGAGCTACGACCAGCTGCGCCGCCGGGCGCTGGTCGAGGCCCCGATCACGATGTGCTGCGTCTCCAACGACGTCGGCGGGGACCTCATCTCGAACGCCGTCTTCGTCGGCGTCCCGCTGCGCACCCTGCTCGCCGAGGCCGGCGTGCGTGCCGGTGCGAATCAGATCGCGTCCACCAGCGCCGACGGCTTCACCACCGGCACCCCCGTCGCGGCGTGCACCGACGGCCGCAACGCCATGCTCGCGCTGGGGATGAACGGCCAACCGCTGCCGATCGAGCACGGCTTCCCGGTGCGCATGGTCGTCCCCGGGCTCTACGGCTACGTCTCCGGCTGCAAGTGGATCACCGACATGGAGCTGACGACCTTCGACGCGTTCCAGTCGTACTGGCAGGAGCGGGGGTGGGCCCAGCAGGCCCCCGTCAAGACCCAGTCCCGGATCGACGTGCCGCGCGCCGACGCGACCGTGCCCGCCGGACGCGTCACGGTCGCCGGTACCTCCTGGGCCCAGCACCGCGGCGTCGCGCGGGTCGAGGTCCGGGCCGACGGCGGCCCCTGGCAGACCGCGGAGCTCGCCGCCGACGCCTCGATCGACACGTGGCGGATGTGGCGCACGGTGCTCACGCTCGCGGCCGGCCGGCACAGCCTGCAGGTCCGGGCGACCGACGCCACCGGGGCGACCCAGCCCGAACCGGTGACCCTCACGATCCCCGACGGTGCCACGGGCTGGCATACCGTGACCGTCACCGCGCGTTGACGCCGAAGAGCGCAGCACCTCCTGGGACGACGTCCCGGCGCGTGACCCGAGGAGACCGACCGTGCCGCTGCGCCTGCTCGCCGTCGTCACCGAGTTCGTCCTGGCCGGCTCGATGATCGGCTGGGGGCTCGCGACGACGCTGCGTCCCGGCCGGTGGAGCACGCGCGGCGCACGGTGGTGGGTCGGGTGGACCCGCGAGCCGGTCGCCCGCGCGCACGGGATCGCGGTGGCCGTCGTCGGCGCCGGTCTCCTGGTCGGCGCGGTCGCCGCCGCGTCGACCGCGCCCGCCGTCGCGATCCCGGAGCTCGTCCGGGAGCTGCAGCTCTCCGGCCTCGCGGTGGTGCTGCTCGGCGGTGCGCTGCTCGCCGTCACGCACCCCGCGCCGGAGGAGGTCCCGGCGGTGCCGACCTCGGCCGCCGTCGTCGTGCCCGTGGCCGACGTCGCGGTGGCGGCCGAGGTGCCGCCACCGCTCGCCGCGGCGACGTGATCAGCCGGGCGTGATCAGTCCTCCCGGTCGCGGCGCGACCGCAGGAGCACCGACGTGCCCTCGCGGTCGTGGCGGATCGCGACCTCGTCGACGTGGGTGTTCATGAGGATGATGCCGCGACCGTGGGTGGCCGGACGGTCCGTCGCGTCGTGCTCGAGGTCGGTCGAGGTCGGTTCCGCCCAGAGGCCGTGGTCGGCGACGGTGACGACGACGTCGTTCTCGTCGAGGTACATCGTGAGGTCGATCGTGGCCGAGCCGGCGGGGGTGCCGCCCGGATAGGCGTGGGCCACGACGTTGTCGATCGCCTCGCTCACGGCGAGGACGACGCCGTGCGCGACGTCCGCCGCCACGCCGGAGGCGTCCATCCACCTCCGGAGGTCCTCGCGGATCCGCGGACTCTGCCCGGCATCGGCCGGGTAGCTGATCCGCTCGAACTCGACGGCATCCATCGGTCGTCTCCCCCATGCCTGCCGGGATCGAGTGGAACACGTTTCTCGACGTGATCGGTTCAGCAGGCCGCGTAGATCGTGTAACCGATCCCCGGACCGCCTACGCACGGGATCGGCGGGGATCGGCGGACGCGTCGGGCGAGGCGGGGATCGGTCGTGGATCATGCGCCGGGCACGGCGGGACCGGAGCCGGGCCCGGCAGGACCGGTGGTGAATACCGGCCACCCGATCTCGGTCCGCCAGGCGTCGGAGACCGCGTCATCCCGCGGACCGACCAGGTAGGTCTCGTGGACCGGGCCGTCGACGACGAGCGCGTGGTCGGCGAGGTGGGCGCCGAGCGCGCCGTAGGTGAGGTCGATGTCGTCGTGCGGGCCGCGGTGCACCGTCAGGGCGAGCTCGCGGGCGGGGAGGTCGACGGAGTGGACGCGGCCGCCGCGCACGTCGCGGTCGGTGGGCACGAAGACGGTGGCGTGACCGGCACCGTCGGTGAAGAGGGCATTGTCGTAGAGCCCGCCCGGCGACCCGGTTCGAAGCGCGCCCGCCGCGTCGACGGCGTGGTCGATCTCGGCCATCGCGGCGTCGTACCAGCCGACGACGTCCTCGAGTGTGACGTCGCTCCCGATGGCGGTCACACGTCGGGCCGGCTCGCGCCGGTGGACGACCTCGAGACGGGGTGGGTCGGGCGCGAGGAGGCGCTGCAGCGCGCCGACCGCGTCCGCGGTCGCGCTCAGGCGCTGCTCCAGGCGCTGCAGGTGCTCGGTGATCAGGACCGACCGCTCCTCGACGTCGCCGGTGGCGAGCAGCCGCGCGATGTCGCGCACGGGCATGTCGAGGTCCCGGAACCGCCGGATGATCTGCGCCGTCGCCACCTGCCGCGTCGAGTAGTAGCGGTATGCGGAGTGCGGGTCGACCTGATCGGGCTCGAGCAGGCCCGTCTCGTGGTAGTGGCGCAGCGTCTTCACGCTCAGGTGCGTCACGGTGGCGAACTCACCGATGGTCAGCAACGCGGTCACGACACCGACTCTGGACCCTCCCCTCACGGGAGACTCCACGGTGCTCGTCATGACCGATTCTCGCGAGCAGGTCCAGCGCTACTTCGTCCTCGCCGCCGAACCCGACCTCCAGGCCTACTTCGCGCAGTTCGCCGACGACGTCGTCGTCGAGGACGAGGGCCACCTCCACCACGGGCTCGACGCTATCCGCTCCTGGCGCACATCCGTCCCGCCGGTGACCTACGACGTCCGGTCCATCGAGCCGGTCGAGGGCGGCCACCGGGCGCTCGCCCTGATCAGTGGTGACTTCCCCGGTAGCCCTGTCACCCTCGCGTTCGTGTTCACCGTCGACGACGAGCGGATCCGGACGCTGACGATCCGTCCGGCGGGCGACTGACCGCCGCGGTGGCTAGAACTCGTCGACGAAGAAGTCGAGCTCGAGGTCGTCGGAGGCGCCGTACGGGGACAGGTCGGTGACGCCGGCCCGCGCCAGCGCCTCGACGTCGAGGACGACCTCCCCGCTCGGCCGCTGCGGATCCGTCAGGAGGGCGACGGCCGCGTCGCCCATGATCTCGGGGGTCCGCGCGCGCCGGGAGGCCTCGTCGCCGCCGAGGAGGTTCTGCACCGCGGCGGTGGAGATCGTCGTCTGCGGCCACAAGCAGTTGGCGCGCACCCCGCGGTCGGCGAACTCCGCCGCGAACCCGAGCGTCAGCAGCGTCATGCCGTACTTCGAGAGCGCGTAGGACGGGAACCTGCCGAGCCAGTCGGGTGCGAGATTGATGGGCGGGCCCAGCGTGAGGATCTGCGGGTCCGCGGACTCGAACAGGTGCGGGAGGGCGGCCCGGGTGAGCTGGAACGTTCCCTTCGCGTTGATCTGCTGCATGAGGTCGTAGCGCTTCGGGGTCAGCTCGAGGGTGCCGGCGAGGTTGAGGGCGGACGCGTTGTTGACCACGACGTCGACCCCGCCGAAGTGCTCCACGGCCGTCGACACGGCGCGGGCGACGTCGTCCTCCTCGCGCACGTCGCCGACGACGGCCACCGCCCGGCCGCCGGCCGCCTCGATCTCCTCGACGGCGGTGTGGACGGTGCCCGGCAGCCGCGGGTCGGGCTGGTCGGTCTTCGCGAGCAGGACGGCGTTCGCCCCCGCCTTCGCGGCCGCCAGCAGGATGGCGAGCCCGATCCCCCGGCTGCCGCCGGACATGACGATGGTGCGGCCCTGCAGCGGTGCGCTCACACACTCTCCCGAGCTATCGGTACGTCATCGGACTCTCGAGTACCGATGAACGTACCACCGCCCGTCGGCCGCTCCGCCGGAAAGCCCCGCGCGCGGGGAGGTCGCCTTGCTACGGTCGGGCGTCCGACGAGAGGAGGCGCCGTGACGGGTGGACCGGGGATTGGGCGACGACTCGTTCACGAACTTCTCGACGGGTCGCGCGGGCAGCGGCACTCGTCGGCCGACCAGGAGCCACCGGAGCGCCTGCGGCCCTCCCAGCTCGGCGGGATCGGGACGCCGGCGCTGGGCATCGCGCTCGTCGTCGTCGCGGCCGTCGTGGTCGTGCTGCTCCTGTCCTGAGGCCCGCACGAGAACCCGGGAGGCGACGTGACCGCACTGCAGCGGGTGGCGGCGGCCGTGAACACCGTCGTCCGGCCCGTCGTCGCCTCGTCGTGGGGCCGGCGCCTCGTCGGGAACACGCTCACCGTGGTGACCTACCGCGGCCGGCGGTCGGACGCGGTGCGCAGCCTCGTGGTCGGCTACGAGCACGCGGGCGACGAGGTCCGCATCGGCGTCGAGATGCCCGACCAGAAGTCCTGGTGGCGCAACTTCACCGGAGACGGGCACCCGATCGCGATCCGGCTCGAGGGTGTCGACCGGACCGGCCACGCCGTCGCACGCCGCGGCGACGACGGGATGGTGCACCTCACGGTGCGCCTCGACGCGGCCTGACCTCCCCGGTCAGGCGTCCCCCGCCAGCACGGCGACGAGGTTCTCGATGTCGGGCGCACCGGTCACCCGTTCGACCCTGGGGAGCGGTGCGTCGAGCACGGGCGCATCGCCCGCTCCGGGCCGCCGGCGGAGGTGCTGGCCGAGCCGGCGGCCTGACCCGGGGATTTCGAGCGAAAGGCACCTTCAGTCGAATAGACCGGCCAGGGGCGCCCCTCGCCGGAACCTCGGCGGCGACCCCGTTCCGAGCGAAGGGCCCCCTCGGTCGGCTAGATCGATCGAAGGTGCCCTTCGCTCAACCGGGGGGTCAGTGCCGGCGCGCGAACTCGGCCACCGCCGCCGCGAAGAGCCCGGGCGCGGTCGCGGTGACGAAGTGGGACTCGTCGGGCCAGGTCACCCGCTCGGCGTGCGGGAGCGCCCGCGCCAGGGCCTCGACGCCCTCGGGCACCGGCGACCAGGTCCGACCGCCCTGCAGGATCAGCGTCGGGAGGGTGATCGCCGACCAGCGGGTGACGTCGCGGTCGTCGTCGGCGAGCTGGGCGAGATCGGCCTCCCAGCCCCGGGCCTCGCGTGCGGCCTCCCCCGGCTCCGGTTCCGGGGCCTGCGCGAGCGCGTCGACGAGGAACGGCGGCGCGTGCAGCACCTCCCGCGCCACGAGCAGCCCGGCGGCGCGGTACTCCCCCGCCGCGACGAGCTCGTGGTGGCGGACGGCGGCGTCGGCGATCTGCGGCCCGGCGAGCAGCAGCGGCGGCTCGAACAGGACCAGCGAGCGGATGTCCGTCGGGTCGTGCCGGGCGGTGTGCAGGGCCAGCGTCGCGCCGAGGGAGGCGCCGACGACGTGGGCGGGTCGCCCGACCGCGCCGAGGACCGCGCGCAGGTCGGCGACCTCCGCCGCGAACGTGCGCGGCGCCCGTTCGGGCGGGCCGCCGCCGTAGGCCCGGCGCACGAACGACCAGACCTCGAACTCCCCGGCGAGCACCGCGGCGACCGCCGTCCACGAGTCCGGGCCGCTCCCCGAGCCCGCCACGAGCACGACCGGGTCGCCGGTCCCGACGACCGTCGTCAGCAGCTCCTCGGGGACCGTGGTCACGTCTCGCAGCGTCCCACCCGTGTCATCGGGATTCCCGGACGGCGGGTCGGGAGGGCCTAGGGCGTGTCTCCTGAATCTTGGTCGGGTGGTCGGCGAGCATGTCGA
>JAVXWR010000042.1:0-3590 GCA_032230725.1 Actinomycetota bacterium | reverse complement strand
GCGCGGTCGGGTTCTGCATGGGCGGCGGCTTCGTGCTCGTGCTCGCCGCGCAGCAGGGCGAGAAGATCGGCGCCGCGGTGCCGTTCTACGGCGTGCTCGGCGAGGACTACCCGAGCTTCGAGAACCTTTCCGCACCGATGCTCGGGCACTTCGGAGAGCAGGACACGATGGCGCCGCCGGACGCGGTGAAGGCCCTCGCCGACCGCATCGAGTCCGAGTCCGGGCGGCGCCCCGACTTCCGGCTCTACCCGGCCGGCCACGCCTTCTTCAACGACGAGAACCACCTGGGGACCTACGACCCCGAGCAGGCCACCATCGCCTGGAACAAGACGCTCAACTTCCTGCGCGCGAACCTCCGCTGACCACGACCCCGCGCCGCTGCACCAGCGATCGTCACCTCGGCGCGACTACAGCAGCGGGAGCTGGGCGCGGCGGCGGCGCACCACCGCGCCACCGCGCGCGTCCAGCCGGAGCCAGCCGCCGTCGGTGGACACCCGCACCGCCTGGTCCGGCTCCCCCGCGCCGACGAAGCCCATGCCCGAGAGCGCGAAGACGCAGCGCATGGGCACGCGGACCTCGGTGCCCGACGCGTCGTCGGTCACCGTGAGAACGACCTGGTCGAGCAGCGCCGCCGTCGGGCGCCCGCTCGGGTCGCCGGCCCGCGCCGCCGCGACCCCGCGCTCGGCGAGACCGGAGAGCTCCGCGGCGGGTACCTCGCCCACGACCTCCCAGCGCCGGTCGGGACGCAGCGGGGGCAGCGGGCCGCGCCAGCGGTCGTCGACGGGCGTCCCCGGCTCCACCGACGCGGAGCCGGCGACGGCCAGGCCCGCCAGCAGGTCCGAGCCGACGACGGTGACGTCGCCCGGTGACACCTCTCCCGGCGCCGTCCTGCTCACCAGGGCGTCGAACGGGGTGGGCGCCCAGGCCTCGACCGCGTCCGGGTCGCCGTCGCCCCCCGGGCGGGCCCGCAGCCGCACGACGACCGCGCCGTCGAGGCGGACCGCGCGGCCGACGAACTCGGCGAGGTCCTCGCGCTGCGCGCGGTCCGGCACCGTCAACCGGCCCCGGCCCGGCCGCCGGTCCGACACCGCGGCCCCCACGCCGTCGGGCCCCGTCACGCGATCGTGAAGCGGTCCAGGAAGGACCGCTCCTGCGCCGTGAGGCGCCGCGGGCGCTCCGCCGCCAGGTCGTAGGGGACGAGCTGGGTGTCGGCGACGACGGCGGGCTTCGCGGTGTCCCACGCCCCCTCGGCCGGGTTACCGGCGGGCAGCAGCAGCTCGTAGCCGACGGTGAACGACGCCGCGCGGACCTGCTCGCACCACATCCGGGCCCGGACCCCGCGCCGGTCCCACGGGATGGGCCGGCGGTAGGCCACCTGGACCTTCGCCACGAGTAGGCCCACCTCGAACGTCATCCCCTCGCGCACGGCCGCGTCGAAGAGCAGCGCCGTCCGGGCGTCCTCGAGCAGGGTGACGACCGTGGCGTGGTTGACGTGCCGGTAGGCGTCCTGGTCGGACCACCGCAGGGGCACGTCGACCTCGTAGGTGGCCGCGGGCCGTTCGGTTCCCGTCATCGGACCATGCTGCGGATCTGGCGGGCGGCCACCGACACCGTGGCGAGGTCGCTGCGCCCGGAGCGCGCGATGTCGGCCAGCGAGCTCCGCGCGCGGCTCAGGCGCGAGGCGTTGGCCTGCTCCCAGTGCGCGATCTTCTCGTCGGGGGTCTCGGTGGGGTCGGTGCCGGCGAGGACGTCGAGGGTGACCGCCCGCAACGACGAGTACAGCTCGTCGCGCAGCGAGAGCCGGGCGAGCGCGTCCCACCGGTCGCGGCGGGAGAGCCCGGCGACGGCGGTCAGCAGCTCGTGGAGCCCGAGGTGGTCGGAGAGCGCGTAGTAGAGCGCGGCGACCCCGGCCAGGTCGTCGGGGTCGCCGTCGTGGTCGGACTCGGCGATCTCGGCGATCTCGGTGACGTCGAGCAGCCCGAAGCTGTACAGGCCGCCGACCGCCCGGTCGGCAAGCCCGATCGGAGCGCCGAGGTCCACCATCGCCTCGACCCGCTCGGCGAGTCCCTCGGCCTCGAGGCCGCGTAGCATCGAGGGCACCTGCGCGTCGAGCTCCGCGACGCTGCGCGAGAACCGCTGGGTCTCCGCGCCCACGGCCAGCGGCTGCGGGCGGTGGGTGAGCAGCCAGCGGGAGGCACGGTCGAGCAGGCGCCGCGCCGCGAGGGTCAGCCGGTCGCTGACGGCCGTCGGCAGCCCCGCCGCCGCGATCTCGGTGGCGAGGGCGTCGAGACCGAACACCCGGGTCGCGACCTGGTACGCGCGCACGGCGTCGGACGGGGTCGCGGACACCTCGGACACCAGCCGGTGCACGTAGGAGAGCCCGCCGCCGTCGACGACCTGGTTGGCGAGCATCGTCGTGACGATCCGCCGCCGCAGCGGGTGCGCGGCGACCGCGGTCGGGTAGTCGCCGGCCAGGACCTGCGGGAAGTAGGACGGGAGCCGGCGGGCGAACACCTCGGCGTCGGGCAGCTCGGAGGCGGCGAGCGACTCGGTGAGGTCGAGCTTCACGTGCGCCATGACCGTCGCCAGTTCCGGCCCGGAGAGGCCCTCGCCCGAGGCGCGGCGGGCCTCGAAGCCCTCGGCGTCGGGCAGCACGTCGAGCGCGCGGTCGAGCTCGCCGCGGGTCTCGAGGTCCCGGACGAGGGCCTCGTGGACGTTGAGCATGTCCGCGGCGTGGGCGCGGGCGACGCCGAGCAGCTCGTTCTGCGCGACGTTGTCGGTGAGCACCAGTGCCGCCACGTCCTCGGTGGTGGCCGCGATCTGCTCGTCGCGGCGCTCGGCGGCGAGCTCGCCGCGCTCCACCAGCGAGTCCAGCAGAATCTTGATGTTGACCTCGTGGTCGGAGCAGTCGACGCCCGCGGAGTTGTCGACGGCGTCGGTGTTGACGCGCCCCCCGGCCCGCGCGTACTCGATCCGGCCGCGCTGGGTGAGGCCGAGGTTGCCGCCCTCGCCCACTACGGCGACCCGCAGCTCGGCGCCGTCGACGCGCACCGCGTCGTTGCTCTTGTCGCCGGCGTCGGCGTGGGTCTCGCCGGAGGCCTTGACGTAGGTCCCGATCCCGCCGTTCCACAGCAGGTCCACCGGGGCGCGCAGGATCGCGCGGATCAGCTCGGAGGGGTCGAGGCCCACCGGCTCGGGGTCGATCCCGAGGACCGCGCCGACCTCGTCGGAGACCGGGATCCGCTTGAGGGTGCGCGGGTACACGCCGCCGCCCGCGCTGATCCGGGCCTCGTCGTAGTCCGCCCACGACGACCGCGGCAGCTCGAAGAGCCGGCGGCGCTCGGCGTACGAGGCGGCCGGATCCGGGGCGGGGTCGAGGAAGACGTGGCGGTGGTCGAACGCCGCGACGATGCGCAGTTGCTCGGAGAGCAGCATGCCGTTGCCGAACACGTCGCCGGACATGTCGCCGACCCCGACGACGGTGATCTCGTCGGTCGCCACGTCGCGGCCGAGCTCGCGGAAGTGACGGCGTACCGACTCCCACGCCCCCCGGGCGGTGATGCCCATGGCCTTGTGGTCGTAGCCCACCG
>JAVXWR010000013.1:0-7955 GCA_032230725.1 Actinomycetota bacterium | reverse complement strand
TCGCCGCAGTGTGGGTTCGAGTCCCACCGGGGGCACGCGGCGCGGGGGCGCGTGGTCGTGTCGTGCCCGGCCGTGTCGTGCCCGGCCGCGTCGTGCCCGGCCGCGTCGGCCGTGTCGTTCGCGGCGTCGTGGTCCGCATACCGCTCGTCTGCCGATGTGCCGTCCCCCGTTCACGTTCTCGCCGCTCCGCGGCGAGGCCGACGACCCCGGCGCCTCACCCGGCCAGGTCACGATGGACACGGCACGAGCCCGAGTCGCACGTCCTGTGACCGTTTGCGTCCCGGCCCGGACCGCTCGGCGTTCCCGTTCGCGCACTGCTCCGAACGGGGGAGGCCAATGCGTCAGGATTCGGGCAGGGAGGTGAGCGAAGTGGCTGACTCCGACGACCTCGCGCGGCTCGTGGACGGCGGTCCGCGCCGCCCGGGTGAGCTGCCCCTGCCCGGGCCCGGGACGCCCGTCGTCCGCCCGCCCTGGGAGGCGCTCGAGTCGCTGCGCCCGCTCACCCTGCGGGCCTGCCGGCGCATCGTCGTGGTCGCCCCGCACCCCCGCGACGAGATCCGCGCGGCCGGGGGACTGCTGCGCCGCCTCGCGTCGCGCCACGCCGAGGTGGACATCCTGAGCCTCACCGAGCGGCCCACGCGCACCTGCCCGACGCCGCCCGGGGGCGCGCCGGCGCTCGGACCCGGCGACCCCGGGACGTTCACGCTCGACGACATCCTGGCCGGACGTCTCGACGACCGGCTGGGTTCCCTCGACGACGATCCCGACGCTCCGGGAGACGAGGCCCTCGACCCCGACGAGGCGGCGGCGGAGGCGGCCTACCGCGCGCTCGGGCTCACGGTCGTGCGCCGGCACCGGCTCGGCCTGCCCGACGGCGGGGTCGCCGAGGTCGAGGCCGACGTCGTGGGCGCGATCAGCGAGATCGTCGGGTTCGCCGACGACCCGGCGGGGCTGTGCGTCCTCGCGCCGTGGTCGGGCGACGGCGACGACGACCACGAGGCCGCCGGTCGGGCCGCCGAGATCGTGACCGCGGCCTACCGCGTCCGCCTCGTGCGCTGGCTCGACCGCGCCTGGACCTGGGCGGGCCCCGACTCGGACGAGGTGCCGTGGCGGCGGGCACGCCAGATCGTCCTCAGCGACACCGTGATCGCGCGCAAGCACGCCGCGAGCCAGGCGTTCGCGGCCGCACTCGCGGGGGCGGAGGGCGTGCGGCACGAGCTCGAGCTGCCGGACGGGTCGGCGCCGGGACCGCGCGAGGTCTTCCTGGTGTGAGTGCGCTCCGTTCCCGGGCCGTGCCGATTTCTCCGTCCGGTGGCGCGTCGGGCCGACCCTCGCTCCGGTGGCTAGGCTTCACCGGGTGAGCGGGAGGGCGAACGACGACGGCGTGGAGGTGGTGACGTCGCGCCCGGAGGAGCACGAGCCGGCGTCGCGCGCCGCCGTCGAGGGGGCGGGCGGTCCGCAGTGGCCGGGATCCGGCCGCGCCGACGGCGGGATGGCCGACGAGGCCGCCCGCGTGCGCGACACGGTCACGTTCGACGTCTCCCGGGGAGACCTCCCGCAGGTGCTGCACACCGCGCCCGCCGCGGTGGCCCTCATCGACCTCGACGCCGGCACCGTCACCTACGCCAACGGCTCCGCGCAGGAGCTGACCGGCGGGCGTGCGCAGCTCCCGCTCGACATCGACGCGTGGAGCGAGGCCGCGGGCCTCACCGACCTGTCCGGGCGCCCGATGCGCGACACCGCCTCGCCGTTGTCGCGCGTCGCGCAGGGGATGCCGGTCTCCGGGGAGCCCGTCGCGGTCGCCGACGCCGCCCGCCGGGGGTCCGAGGCCACCGAGGAGGAGCGCGAGGAGGCCGAGGGGCGGCTCCTGTGGGTCACCGGCTTCCCGCTCTCCGAGGCCGACGACGACGAGCGCCGCCGGCTCGCGCTGGTGGTGTTCCTCGCGCTGTCCGGGGCGGGGGCCCAGCGCCACCTCGAGATGATGCGCGACCGCGCGGTCGTCGCCACCGAGCTGTCGTTCACGATCTCCGACCCCGGCCGGGACCAGAACCCCCTGGTCTGGGTGAACCCGGCGTTCACACGGCTCACCGGGTACGACCTCGACGAGGTCCTCGGCCGCAACTGCCGCTTCCTGCAGGGCCCGAACACCGACCCGACGTCGATCTCGCGGATCCGCAGCGCCCTGGCCGACGAGCGCCCGATCACCGAGGTGCTGCTCAACTACCGCCGCGACGGCACCGCCTTCTGGAACCAGGTCTCGATCTCCCCGGTGTTCGACGGCTCGGGCAACGTCGTGAACTTCGTCGGCGTGCAGGCCGACGTCACCGAGCGGGTCATGGTCGAGAACGAGCGCCGCGCGGCGCTCGCCGCGGCCGAGGAGACCCGCGAGCAGCTGCGCCTGCTCACCGACTCCACGGCGGCGATGACGGCGTCGCTGGACGCCGGCGGGGCCGCGCGCGCGCTGGCCCGCATCGTCGTGCCCGCGCTCGCCGACTACTGCTGCGTCGACCTGCTCGACGAGGTCGGGCTGCCGACCTCGTCGCACCGGGTGGCGGTCAACCACCGCGACGACACCAAGACCGAGACTGTCGGCACGCTCGGGCGCTGGATCACCCCCACCGAGGACGGCGACGAGCCGGTCGACCGCGTGCTCGCCGGCGGGGCGCCCTCCCTGCTCCCGGAGCTGCCCGTGCGCCCGGAGGGGCTGCGCGGGGAGCCGGACCTCATGGCGCTCTACGAGCAGCTGCGCCCGCGCTCGGCGATCGTGGTGCCGCTGCGGGCCCGGGGGCAGGTGCTGGGCGCGCTGACCCTCGGCACCGAGCTGCCCTACGGCCGCCGCTACTCCCAGCGCGACCTCTACCTCGCGAGCGACCTCGCCGCGCGCGCCGGCCTCGCCGTCGACAACGCCCGCCTCTACGCCCGCGAGCACGGCGCGGCGGAGACCCTGCAGCGCAGTCTGCTGCCCGCGGTCCCCGAGGTCGCGGGCCTGACGGTGGCCTCGCGCTACCTCGCCGCCACCGACGGGGCCCAGGTCGGCGGCGACTGGTACGACCTGCTGCCGCTGCCCGACGGCGCGGTGGGGGTCGCGGTCGGCGACGTGGTGGGGCACGACCTGCGGGCCGCCGCGGCGATGGGCGAGCTCCGCGGTGTGCTGCGCTCCTACGCCTGGGAGGGCCTCGCCCCGGACGCGGTGATCGACCGCTGCAATGACCTCGTGCAGGGGCTGGGCATGGCGGCGATGGCGACCGCGGTGTTCGGCCGGCTGGAGCGCGCCGCCGACGGCGACGGCTGGGTCCTCGGCTACTGCAACGCCGGGCACCCGCCGCCCCTGCTGCGCCGCGGCGACGGCACCGTCGAGCTCCTCACCGGCAACCTCTCGCCGCTGATCGGCGCCACGCGGGAGGCCGCGCGGGACTGCACCGAGGTGCGCTGCCGACCGGGGGACGTGCTCGTGCTCCACACCGACGGCCTCATCGAGAGCCCCGGCAACGACCCGGACGAGAGCACCGCGCTGCTCGCGCGCACCCTCGCGGCCCAGACCGACGTCGAGGACGTCGGGGCGCTCTGCGACAAGGTGCTCGAGGTGCTCGGCGCGGACGACCTGCGCGACGACGCCGTGCTGCTCGCCATCCGGCTGGGCCGCTGACCGCTGACGCACGACGGCCGGCGGACCCCCGGGTGGGGTCCGCCGGCCGTGGGTGTCGCGCGCCCGCTACTGCGGCGGGGGAGGCGGCTGCTCGCCCTCCGGCGGCGGCGGGTTCTCCCCGCCGTGCAGGAAGCCCTTCGCCTTGTCGCCGGCCTGGTCGAACTGCTCGTCGTGGCCCTCGAACTTGCCCTTGAGGGCGTCCCCGCCCTTGTCGACGAACGAGTCGGCCTTCTCCGGGTTGTCCCCGGCCCACTCCTTGGCCTTGTTCACCATGTCGCCGAGCCCTGCCACGGTGTCCTCCTGATCCTCGGGATCCGGTCGCGCAGAGAGTTCCCCGCCCGCGCGGATCGACACCCGAGGCACCCCACCGGGTGTCGGAGAACCGTGATCCACAGCACGGTAAACAGGTTTTTACCCCGTGGGGAACCTCGACCCGACCTCGTGCGTTGAGCAGGATTGAGAGCGGTCGACGGAGGCCGCCCCTCGCCAGTTTGGAGGACGAGTGCGCACGAGCAGCAACCCGGCGTTCCGCAACCTGCCGACGTCGCCGGGTGGGTACGCGCGGTTCGGGAACGCGCCCGCCGGTCTCGGCGGTGGCTTCGGCGGCGTTCCCGGAGGCCCGGGGCCGACGGCGGGTGCCGCCGACCGGCCGCTGACCGTGGACGACGTCGTCCAGAAGACCGCGCTCAACGCCGTCGTCGCCATCGCCGTCGGCGTGCTCACCGCGATCAGCGGGCTCTACCTGCTCGGGATCGTCGGGTTCATCGTCGGCCTGGTCGTCGCGCTGATCATCATCTTCAAGCAGAGCACCAACCCGGCGCTGGTACTCACGTACTCGGTGGCCGAGGGCATGGCGCTCGGCGCGCTCACCGGGGCCCTCGAGGCGTCGGGCAACCAGTACGCCGGCATCGGCTTCCAGGCCATCCTCGGCGTGGTCGGCGTGTTCATCGGGATGCTCGTGGTCTACAAGACCGGCGCGATCCGCGTCACGCCCCGCCTCACCAAGATGGTCATCGGCGCCGCGATCGGCGTCATCGTGCTGATGCTCGCCAACCTAGTCGTCGGCTTCTTCACCGACGGGGGCCTGGGCCTGCGCTCGGGTGGTCCGCTGGCGATCATCTTCAGCCTGGTCTGCATCGCGATCGGCGCGTTCATGCTGCTGCTCGACTTCGACCAGGCCGACCAGGCCGTCAAGGCCGGCGTGCCCGCGCGGTTCGCCTGGTACCTGGCGTTCGGGTTCATGACGACGCTGGTGTGGCTCTACATCGAGATCCTGCGCCTGCTGAGCTACTTCCGCGACTAGCTCCGCAGGTGTGCGACAGGGCACCGTCAACCACGCGAGGTGACTGACGGTGCCTTGGCCGTTCCGGGGCCGGGCCGGCTCCGTCGGCCCGGCTCAGGACAGGCGCTCGAGCACCATCGCCATGCCCTGACCGCCGCCGACGCACATGGTCTCCAGGCCGATCGTCGCGTCCTTCGCGCGCAGCCCGTTGAGCAGCGTCGTCGCGATGCGGGCACCGGTCATGCCGAACGGGTGGCCGACCGCGATCGATCCCCCGTGCACGTTGAGCCTGGCCTCCATCGCGGAGTCGGACAGACCCATGCCGTGCGCCGAGGGGATGACCTGCGCGGCGAAGGCCTCGTTGATCTCGACGAGGTCGACGTCGTCGATCGTCAGCCCGGCCCGGCCCAGTGCCTGCTTCGACGCCTCGATCGGGCCCAGGCCCATGATCTCGGGCGACAGCGCCGTCACGCCGGTCGAGACTACCCGGGCGAGCGGGGTGATCCCGAGGTCGGCGGCGCGGGTCGAGGACATCACCACGAGGGCCGCGGCGCCGTCGTTCAGCGGGCACGCGTTCCCCGCCGTGATCCGCCCGTCGGGTCGGAACACCGGCTTGAGGTCGGCCACCGCCTCGTAGGTCGTCCCGGGACGGGGCGAGTCGTCCGTGGCGACCACCGAGCCGTCGGGCAGCGTCACCGGGGTGATCTCGCGGTCCCAGAAGCCGTCCTGCTGCGACCGCCCGGCGAGGTTCTGCGAGCGGACCGCGAACCGGTCCATCTCCTCGCGCGACACGCCCTCGGAGAGCGCCACGTTCTCGGCCGTCTGCCCCATCGCGATGTAGGCGTCGGGCAGCAGCCCGTCGTCGCGGGGGTCGTGCCACTCGCTCGCCCCGGCCGCCGCGACCTCGGCCGTCCGGGCCTGTGCCTCGTCGAAGAGCGGGTTCTGCGAGCCCGGCAGCCCGTCGGAGGAGCCCTTCGCGAACCGCGACACCGTCTCCACGCCCGCGGCGAGGAACACGTCGCCCTCGCCCGCACGGATCGCGTGCGCGGCCATCCGGATGGTCTGCAGCGACGAAGAGCAGTAGCGGGTGATCGTGGTGCCGGGCAGGTGGTCGAAGCCGGCCTGCACGGCCACGATGCGGGCGAGGTTGTGTCCCTGCTCCCCGCCGGGCAGCCCGCATCCCAGCATGAGGTCCTCGACCTCGGTCGGGTCGAGCGCAGGGACGGCATCGAGGGCCGCCCGCACCATCTGCACCGTGAGGTCGTCGGGACGCATCCCGGCGAGGGTGCCCTTGCGGGCGCGGCCGATGGGGGAGCGGGCGGCGGAGACGATCACGGCGTCGGGCGTCCCGGAGTTCTGGGCCATGGCGACGACCCTAATGGGAGTGCATCCAGCGGCTCGGTGGTTGGCTGGGTGTCCGAGCCGCCGGCGAGGTGAGCACTGCTTGACCCAGGCCCCAGGCGCGCCGCCCGGGCGCGTCGCCGGTCACGGCCCCCTCACCGGTGATTCGCCGCACAAGCCGACCGCGCCCGGTCCCGACCGGCAGGATGGGCGCCATGCAGTACGTCGAGCACGTCGGGGACCTCGTCGGACACACCCCGTTGGTGAAGCTGAACCGCGTCGTGCCGACCGGGCCGGACGCGCCCCTGGTGCTCGCCAAGGTCGAGTACTTCAACCCCGGCGGCAGCGTGAAGGACCGCATCGCCGAGAAGATGATCACGGCCGCGGAGGAGTCGGGGGAGCTCGAGCCCGGCGGGACGATCGTCGAGCCGACCTCGGGCAACACCGGCATCGGGCTCGCGATCGTGGCCCAGCAGCGCGGCTACCACTGCATCTTCGTCTGCCCGGACAAGGTCAGCGTGGCCAAGCAGGACGCACTGCGCGCGTACGGCGCGGAGGTCGTCGTATGCCCCGCCGCGGTCGAGCCGGAGCACCCCGAGTCGTACTACTCGGTGTCCGACCGGCTGGCCCGCGAGACCGAGGGCGGCTGGAAGCCCAACCAGTACGCGAACCCGGCCAACCCCGCCTCGCACGTCGAGTCGACCGGCCCCGAGATCTGGGACCAGACCGGGGGACGGATCACGCACTTCGTCGCGGGCGTCGGCACCGGGGGCACGATCTCGGGCACCGGGCGCTACCTCAAGGACGTGTCCGACGGGCGGGTCCAGATCATCGGGGCCGACCCGCTCGGCTCGGTGTACTCCGGCGGCGACGGCCGGCCCTACCTGGTGGAGGGCGTCGGCGAGGACTTCTGGCCCACGACGTACGACCGCTCGATCGCCGACCGCATCATCGCGGTGTCCGACGCCGACTCCTTCCTCATGACGCGGCGACTCGGCCGCGAGGAGGCCCTGCTCGTCGGCGGGTCCTGCGGGATGGCGACGGAGGCGGCCGCGCGGCTCGCGGCGGAGCTGGGTCCCGACGACGTCGTGGTCGTCCTGCTGCCCGACGGCGGCCGCGGCTACCTGTCGACGGTGTTCAACGACCAGTGGATGCAGTCCTACGGCTTCCTGCAGGCCGACACCGCCGAGTACACGATCGGCGACGTCCTGCGGGGCAAGGACGGCTCGATCCCGGACCTGGTGCACGGGCACCCGAACGAGACGGTGTCCGACATCGTGGCGATCATGCGCGAGTTCGGCGTCTCGCAGATCCCGATCGTCAAGGCCGAGCCGCCGGTGATGATGGCCGAGGTCCGCGGCGCCGTCACCGAGCGGGACCTGCTGGACCGGCTGTTCACCGGCAAGGCCTCGCTGACCGACCGCGTCGAGGACCACCTGGCGCCGGCGCTGCCGACGGTCGGGATCACCGAGCCGCTCTCGCAGGGCATGACGGCGCTGCAGGGCGGGGACGGGCTGCTCGTCATCTCCGACGGGCGCCCCGCGGGCATCGTCTCGCGGGCGGACGTGCTCGCGTTCCTCGCCGGCCGCTAGTGGAGAATCGACCTGTGACCGACCAGCACGGCTTCGCCACGCGCGCCATCCACGCCGGCCAGGAGCCGGACCCGACCACCGGCTCCGTCGTGGT
>JAVXWR010000811.1:0-2880 GCA_032230725.1 Actinomycetota bacterium | reverse complement strand
TGCAGGTCGGTGAGCCAGCCGTTCTGCGCCCACTGCGGGGTCTCGTAGTTCGAGATCATGACGATGTCGAACTCGCCGCCGCCGGTGGCCACGCTGGCGGTGATCTTGGCGCGCGCCTCGTTCTCGGACAGCGAGACGAACCGCAACCGGATGCCCGGGTTCTCGGCCTCGAACTGGGGCGCGAGTGAGATCGCGTCCTCCATCTGCGGGTTGGACACGATCGCGACGGTCACCGTCTGCGCGCCGGCGTCGCCGCCGACCGCCCCGGCCCCGGCGCAGCCCGCGACCGCGCCGAGCAGCGCGACGGCGAGGAGGGCCAGCAACGGGAGCCGTGCCCTCCGCCGGCGCTGCGGGTTCTGCCGGTTCTGCCGGCGACGGGGCCCCGCTGCCCCGTCCGGTGCGCTGCGTCGCACGCCGCCTCCCCGAGCCGCCGGTCCGATACCGTGAGAGTGACGTGGTTCACGTTCACGTCACATCGGGCGACGGTAGGACCGCGCACCGCGCCCGCGCAAGCGCTTGACTGAACTCTGCGCACCGATTTCGACGTCGGCGTCCCGGGCGCCACCCGGCGACCTTCCGGACTCGGACGGTCGGCGCGGGGGGCATCATTCGACGGCGGGTCGTGGGGACGACGGTGTGCGGGAGGTCCAGCGGTGGTCACGATGGCCGATGTCGCTCGGCGGGCCGGCGTATCCACCGCCACCGTCTCGCACGTCCTCAACAACACCCGCGCGGTCAGCGAGGACACCCGGGCCGCCGTGCTCGCGGCCGTCGAGGAGACCGAGTACACGCCGAACACGGTCGCCCGCTCGCTCGCCACCTCCCGGACGACCACCCTCGGGCTCGTCCTCTCCGCGATCTCGAACCCCTACTTCGGGGAGCTGCTCTCCGCCGCCGAGCGCGCGGCCGCGGCCGCGGGCTACACGCTGCTGCTCGTCGACCCGCACGAGGACCCCGACTACGAGCGCACCGTCGTCGCCCGGCTGCACCACCACCGCGTCGACGGCGTCGTCCTCGCCCCGTCCGCGCACCCCGACGCGGCGCTGGAGTACCTCGCCCGCCAGGAGGTCCCGACGGTGCTGCTGGACCGGCTGATCCCCCGGGGCCTCGCCGCCCGCCTCGACCAGGTCGGCAGCGAGAACTGCGAGGCCACCGCGACCCTCACCGCGCACCTGGCGGGGCACGGCCACCGCCGGATCGCGCTCGTCGCGGGACTGGCCGGGCTCGCCACCACCGGGGAGCGGCGGGCGGGCTTCGTAGCCGCGCTCGAGGCGGCCGGTATCCCGCGTGACCCGGCGCTCGAGGTCAGCGGCGAGTCGGCCACCGAGCCGGCACGGATCGCGATGGCCGGGCTGCTGGCGCTCCCCGAGCCGCCCACGGCCGTCGTCGTCGGGAACAACAGCATGACGATCGGCGTGATCGCCGCGCTGCGCGATGCGGGCGCCCGGGTGCCCGACGACGTCGCCGTGGTCGCGTTCGACGACTTCGCCTGGGCGGACCTTTTCGCGCCCCGGCTGACGGTCATGGCGCAGCCGTTCGCGCAGATCGCGACCGAGGCCGTGCGGCTGCTGCTGCGCCGCCGGGAGCGGGCCGACGCGCCGGTCGAGGTGCTGCGCCTGCCCCCGTCGTTCGTGGTGCGGGAGTCGTGCGGCTGCGCATGATGGGCCCATGCCCACCCACGTCGTCGGCGTCGACTCCTCCACCCAGGCGACCAAGGTCGTCGTCGTCGATCCGGCCGACGGGTCCGTCGTGCGCGAGGCCCGCCGCGCCCACCCCGAGGGCACCGAGGTGGACCCGCGGGCCTGGTGGTCGGCGCTGCAGGAGGCGCTCGGCGAGGTCGGCACCGACGACGTCGCGGCGATCGCCGTCGCGGGCCAGCAGCACGGGATGGTGCTCTGCGACGACCGCGGCGAGCCGGTCCGCGACGCCCTGCTGTGGAACGACACCCGCTCGGCCGACGCCGCCGGTGACCTCGTCGACGAGCTCGGCGGGCCGCAGGCCTGGGCGGACGCGGTGGGCACCGTCCCCGTCGCCAGCATCACCGCCACCAAGCTGCGCTGGACCGCGCGCCACGAGCCCGACGTCGCCGAGCGCGCCCGCTCGGTGCTGCTCCCCCACGACTGGCTGACCCGCAAGCTCCGCGGTGACGACGCCGAGGCGGTCACCGACCGCGGGGACGCGTCGGGCACCGGTTACTGGTCCCCCCTCGAGGAGCGCTACCGCACCGACCTGCTCGAGCTCGCCTTCGGGCGCGTCCTCGACCTCCCGCGCGTGGCCGGCCCCGGCGAGGCGGTGGGCCGGGGCACGGGCCCGGCCGAGGGCCTCGTCGTCGGCCCCGGCACCGGCGACAACATGGGCGCGGCGCTGGCGATCGGGGCCGCGCCGGGCGAGCTCATCGTCTCCATCGGGACCTCGGGCACGGTGTTCGCCTCCGCCGAGAAGCCCACCGCCGACCCGTCCGGGCTGGTCGCGGGGTTCGCCGACGCGCGGGGCCGCTACCTCCCGCTGGTGTGCACGCTGAACGCGGCCCGGGTGCTCGGGGTCGGCGCGACGCTGCTCGGGGTCGACCCGGAAGGGTTCGACGAGCTCGCGCTGGCCGCCGGGCCGGGGGCGGGCGGACTGGTGCTCGTGCCCTACCTCGAGGGCGAGCGGACCCCGGACCGACCGGACGCCACCGGCACCGTCGCCGGCCTCACCGGCGCGAACGGCACGCGGGAGAACCTCGCCCGGGCCGCCGTCGAGGGCATGCTCTGCGGTCTCGCCGCCGGGGTCGACGCGCTGGCCGACGTCGGCGTGCCCGGCGAGCGGTTGCTGCTCATCGGGGGCGGCAGCCGCTCGCGGGCGGTGTCGGCGATCGCGCCCGCGGTGTTCGGCCTGGGC
>JAVXWR010000768.1:0-2728 GCA_032230725.1 Actinomycetota bacterium | reverse complement strand
CTGTCGATCCACTCGATCGTCACCCGCCGCCGCGAGGCGTTCTACTGGCTGGCGATCTTCGTGACGTTCGCGCTGGGCACCGCCACCGGCGACCTCATGGGCCAGGCCCTGAGTCTGGGCTACGTGGTCTCCGCGCTCGTCGTGATCGCCGTGGTCGCCGTCATCGCTCTCGGCTGGCGGCTGGGGCTGCACCCGGTGCTCTCGTTCTGGATCATCTACGTGCTGACCCGCCCCCTGGGCGCCTCGTTGGGCGACCTGCTGGCCCAACCGGCGGACCAGGGCGGACTCGGGATCGGCACCACCGTCACCAGCATCGTGTTCCTGGTGGCGATCCTCGGCGCCGTCGTCTACCTGCAGCTGAGCCGTGTCGACGTCATCGATGACGACGAGCGACCCGTGACCACCCGGGCAACGGAGCGGGACGATTCGTCACCCCGTGGGCTGCTCCAGACCGTCGTGGTCCTCGCGGTCCTGCTCGTGCTCGGCGGTGCCGGCTACGCGGGCCGGGTGAACGCCCTGGCCCAGGACGCCGGGCCGGCGGCGGCACCCACCGCGGCCGCACCGGCGGGCGCCACGGCCGTCCCGGGCGCCCCCGCGCCCGGCCCGAACGCCACGCTCGGGGACCTCTCCGGCTTCCGGACCATCACCCAGGACACCCTGGGCCTCCTCCAGCGAGGCGACCAGGCCGGCGCGACCTCCCGGGTAACCGACCTCGAGACCGCCTGGGACCAGGCGCAGGGCCGGCTGCAGGCCCGCGACGAGGCCGCCTGGACCCGGGTCGACGGCAAGGTCGACACAGTGCTCACGACGGTGCGTGCGGGCAGCCCGGACCCGGCCGCGGAGACCACGGCGCTGAACGACCTCCTCGCGGCGCTCCGATGATCGCCCCACCGGAACAGGGCCGTTCTCATCGTCGTCACACGGGCGCCGGAGACGATCGCCTCCCTCGTCCACCGTGCGCCGGCGAGCGACGCGCGTGGTCTCACCCGTGCGTGTGCCCGTGCGTGACCTCGTTCCAGGAGCCCCCGTCGTGCATCAGTTGAGCTGGCTCGAGGCGATCGTCATCGGCGCCCTCCAGGGCGTCGCCGAGCTGTTCCCCGTCTCCAGCCTGGGCCACAGCGTGCTGCTCCCCGCCGTGGTCGGCGGCAGCTGGGCCCAGGACCTCGACGTCTCCGCCCCGGAATCGCCCTATCTCGCCTTCATCGTCGGGCTGCACGTCGCGACGGCGCTGGCGCTGCTTGTCTTCTTCTGGCGCGACTGGGTCCGCATCGTCCGCGGGCTGGTCACCAGCATCGTGCGGCGCGAGGTCAGGACCTCCGAGCAGCGGCTGGGCTGGCTGCTGGTGCTGGGCACGATCCCCGTCGGGATCGTCGGGCTGCTGCTCGAGCACACCTTCCGCACCGTCCTCTCCCGGCCCGTCCCCACCGCCGTGTTCCTCGTGATCAACGGTCTGGTCCTGCTCGGCGCGGAGATGCTGCGGCGCCGCTCGACGGCCCGGGTGCCGGCGACCGAGGCGGCTCCGACGCCCGCCGCGGGGCGCGAGGACGCTGACCCCGCCGCCCGGACGGTCACGCTCCAGGTGGGGAGCGCCACGACCACGGCGGCGGACCCCGCCGACGACCGGCTGGGCCGCATGCCGGTCCTGCGGGCGGTCGGGATCGGCGCGGCCCAGATCGCGGCGTTGTGCCCGGGAATCTCTCGCTCCGGCGTCACGATGGCCACCGGACTGCTCCGCGGCCTGTCCCACGAGGACGCCGCGCGCTTCTCGTTCTTGCTCTCGACCCCGGTCATCCTCGCGGCCGGCGTCCTGAAGCTGGGCGACCTCGCCGGCCCGCTCGGCGAGGGGGTCCGCCCGCAGATCCTCGTCGGGAGCCTGCTCTCGTTCGTCGGCGCCTATCTCTCGGTGCGCTTCCTGACGAAGTACTTCGAGAACCGGTCGCTGCGCCCGTTCGGGATCTACTGCATCGTGGTGGGGGCCGCGTGCCTGGTCTGGTTCGGCATCCGGTGACCAGCACTCCGCTCCAGCAGCGGCCCGGCGAGGTGCCGCCGCACCCGCTCCCGGCGCCGGGCCCGCGGTGAGGGGCCTCCCTCCGCCCGTCCGGCGGGGCGCCCGGCGCGCCGGACGTGTGTGGTTCCTCGATGGTGGACGTGGCTGGTCGCCGCGTCTCTACGAGGGGTTCTTCACCCGCATCCCGTGGGGGCGGAGGCTGCGCGAGTCCGAGGCCCAGGTGATCGTGCGCGCGGTCCGTGCGCAGGGAGTGGCCGGACGCCACGTCCTCGAGATCGGCGCGGGCACCGGAGCCTACACCGATCTCCTGGTCCGCATGGGTGCGCAGGTGGAGGTCCGGGAGCCCTCGCCAGCCATGCGGTCCTACCTGCGGGCCCGGGCGCGCCGCGGTCGGTGGCGGTCCGTGGGCATCGAGCACGGCAGCCTCCCCGGACCGCTCGGGGTGTCGTGGACCTTCGCGGTCGTGCTCGCAGTCGGGGTCCTGAACTACGTCCCGGACCTCGGGCGGGCTCTCCGGTCGATGGCGAACGCCCTCGCCCCCGACGGCGTCGTGATCATCAACGTCCCCACTGCGGAGCGGGCCGCCGGTACCCGGTACCGCAGGCTGGAACTTCTCGGTCGCCGGCGGATCTGGTGCCGTACCCGCGCCGAGGTCGAGGGCGCCGCCCGTCGGGCCGGTCTTCGCCTCGACGCCGGACCGCGCACGGCCGGCGTCACCGA
>JAVXWR010000767.1:0-2896 GCA_032230725.1 Actinomycetota bacterium | reverse complement strand
GGGCGGGCGGGCGTCCTCCAGCGCGCCGCCGCCGCGGTCATCGCGCTCGGCCGGGAGTCCGATCGCGGACTGCGCTGGGGCGATCGCCGCGCTGGTGGGCCTGCTCGTGGTCTCGACGGCCGTCATCTCGCTCGGCTACCACTACCCCGACGGACGCGGGCTCGGGGTGGTCGACGCCCTGTACTTCACCGTGGAGTCGGTCGCGACGGTCGGGTTCGGCGACTACAGCTTCGCCGACCAGGCGGTGTGGCTGCGTCTGTGGGCCGTGTTCCTCATGCTCGCCGGGGTCGTGACCACGGCGATCCCCATCGCCTACTTCACCGACATGCTCATCAGCCGGCGGCTCTCCACCACCGCCGGACGCCGCGCGGCGTCGGCCTCGGTGGGCCACGTCGTGATCGTCGGGCTCGGCGCGGTCGGGGTGTCGGTGGCCGAGGCGCTGCACGGCCGCGGCCGCGACGTCGTGGTGGTGGAGTCCGACCCGGCGAACCGCCACCTGCCCCGGGCCCGCGCGCTGCGGATCCCCGTGGTGTTCGGTGACGCGACGACCGCGGACGCCCTGCGGGACGCGCGGGTCGGACGGGCGGCGGCGGTCGCGGTCACCACCAGCGACGACATGGCCAACATCGAGACCGGCCTGGCCGTGCGGGACCTGCTCGGCGTCCGGCGCGCGGACATCCCGGTGGTGCTGCGGCTGTTCGACCGGGAGCTGGCCCACACCGTCTCGCAGCGGTTCGGGTTCGGGTCGGTGCGCTCGATCGTCGAGCTGGCCGCGCCGTGGTTCGTCGGTGCGGCCCTCGGGCTCGACGTGCTCGGCACGTTCCCCGTGCACGGCCACGCGTTCCTGCTCGGCAGGCTGCGCGTCGACGCGGGCAGCGCGCTCGACGGGCTCGCCATGCGCGACCTGTCGCTGCGCACCCGGGTCGTGGCGCTGCGCCGCGCCGCCGGGCACGACGGTGACCCCCAGGAGGCCGGGGCGCTCGAGCACCCGCCGCGGCGCGACACCCGGTTCGCGGCGGGCGACGAGGCGTTCCTCGTGGGCCCCGACGAGGAGCTGCTCGAGGTGCTGGCCCGCTCCCGCGCGGAGCCGGCGGCGAGCACCCGGGACACGAGTGGCCCCGGCACGCGATGATGGCGCCGTGACCGCGACGATCCTGGACGGCAAGGCCACCCTCGCGACCATCATCGCCGAGCTCTCCGAGCGGGTCGCGAAGCTCGCGGCGGCGGGTCGCACCCCGGGCCTGGGCACGGTGCTGGTGGGGGAGGACCCGGGCTCGCAGTCCTACGTCCGCGCCAAGCACCGCGACTGCGCGAAGGTCGGCATCACCTCGATCCGCCGCGACCTGCCCGCCGACGCCACCCAGGCCGACGTCGAGGCGGCTGTGGACGAGCTCAACGCCGACCCGGCCTGCACCGGCTACATCGTGCAGCTCCCGCTCCCGAAGGCCGTCGACGCCAACGCGGTGCTCGAGCGCGTCGACCCCGACAAGGACGCCGACGGACTGCACCCCACCAACCTCGGCCGCCTCGTGCTGGGCGAACCGGCGCCGCTGCCCTGCACCCCACGCGGCATCGTGGAGCTGCTGCGCCGCTACGACGTGGCCCTCGACGGCGCCAAGGTGACGGTGCTCGGGCGCGGGATCACCGTCGGCCGCCCGCTGGGCCTGCTGCTCACCCGCCGCACCGAGAACGCCACCGTGACCCTGTGCCACACCGGCACGCGGGACCTGCCCGCGGAGGTGCGGGCCGCCGACGTGGTCGTGGCCGCGGCCGGGGTGCCCGGCATCGTCACCGCCGACATGGTCTCCCCCGGCGCCGCGGTGCTCGACGTCGGCGTCTCCCGCGGCCCGGACGGCATCCTCGGCGACGTCGCCGAGGACGTCCGGGAGGTCGCCGGATTCGTCGCCCCCAACCCCGGCGGCGTCGGCCCGATGACCCGGGCGATGCTCCTCACGAACGTCGTCGAGCGGGCGGAGGCCCTGCTCGGCAGCGGGGCGTGACTCCGGTGACGGCGGCGGACGGCCCGGGCGACGAGGTCGCCGGCCCGGCCGGGGGCCCGGTCACCTCCGGCCAGCGGGCGGTGGGCCCCGCGACGAGCACCGGCTCCTTCCCGACCGTCGTGCTGCCCGAGGCCGACGGTGGCCGCCCCGGCGCCGGACGCCACGCCCGCCCGCCCCGGACCGCCGGCTACTACCTCCGCGCGCTCGGACGCCGGATGCGGGCGCAGGCGGCGCTCACCGCCGTGCTGGCGGTCGTCGCGATCGCCTTCATCCGGATCGGGCTGCAGCACTGGCGCGAGGGCACCACCGAGCTCGGCCTCGCGCTCCTGCTCGCCGCGGCCCTGCGCGCCGCCCTGCCCGACCGCACCGCCGCGCTGCTCGCCGTGCGCCCCCGCCGGGTCGACGTGCTCACCTACACCGTCTTCGGGCTCGTCGTCATCCTCGTGTCCCTGACGATCACCGGCGGGCCGCTCGCCAGCCGCTGACGGGCGCCGCGATCCGGCGACCTCCGGACGACGGGCACACCAGGCATGTCCAAGCGCCCCCGCGGGTGGGTGACGTGCTCATGATCATCGAAGCGCGGCCCCCGGACCGGTGACCCGGGCGACTCCGGGCAGCCCGTCCTCGGCGGTGTCGCGTTGATAGCGTTCGGGAAACACCGAGCGCACGGGCGCCGCGACGGGCCCCGGCGAGCGCCCCGGTCAACCGTGCGGCGCCGTGACCAGCCGCGAGAGGAGAGCCCGCAGCGTGGCGAAGATCAAGGTAGAGAGCACCGTCGTCGAGCTCGACGGCGACGAGATGACCCGGATCATCTGGCAGTTCATCAAGGACAAGCTGATCCACCCGTACCTCGACATCGACCTCGAGTACTACGACCTCGGGATCGAGCACCGCGA
>JAVXWR010000746.1:0-4739 GCA_032230725.1 Actinomycetota bacterium | reverse complement strand
CCCGAACCGGCCGTCCCCCGACGGCGGCCGGACCGGGCCTCGAGATCAGCTTAACGTGTGACGCGCGGACCCGTCCGGAATGTGAGCGCCAGCCCCGCCCTCGACGTCCCCTGCCCGGCCGGGCACGCTCCGCAGGTGCGCGTCCTCGTGGCTCCCGACAAGTTCAAAGGCTCGCTGACGGCGGCCGACGTCGCCGCCGCGATCGCCCGCGGCCTCGCGACCCGGGGACTGGACGCCGAGCTGTGCCCCGTCGCCGACGGCGGGGACGGCACCGTAGCCGCCGCGGTGGCCGCGGGGTTCACCCGCTGCCCGTGCACCGCGACCGGCCCGACCGGCCGACCCGTCGAGACCGCCTGGGCCTGCTCCGAGGACACCGCCGTGGTCGAGCTCGCCGACGTGTGCGGCCTGGTGCGCCTCCCCGACGGCATCCTCCGCGCCGAGGAGGCGACGACGTACGGGCTCGGCGAGGTGCTGCGGGCCGCATTCGACGACGGGGCCAGCCGGATCGTCCTCGGCCTCGGCGGCAGCGCCTCCACCGACGGCGCGGCGGGCCTCGCCCAGGCCCTCGGCGCCGTCCTGACCGTCGTCGGGGGTGCCGCGCTGCCCGCCGGGATCGGGGGCGGGCGGCTCGCCGAGGTCGCGCGGGTCGACCTCACCGGTCTCGCCGTGCCGGACGGCGCGGACGTCGAGGTGGCCTGCGACGTCGACAACCCGCTGCTCGGCCCGCACGGCGCCGCCGCGGTCTACGGCCCGCAGAAGGGCGCCGACGAGGCCGCGGTGGCCCGGCTCGACGCCGGGCTCGCCGTCTGGGCGCGCGTGCTCGGCGCGGCGACCGGCGCTACGGGCCGGGAGGACGAGCCGGGGGCCGGGGCGGCGGGCGGGGTCGGCTACGGCGTGACGGCCCTGTTCGGCGCGCGCCTGCGTCCCGGGTTCGACCTGGTCGCCGAGCTGCTCGGGTTCGACGAGCGGCTCGCCGGGGCCGACCTCGTCGTCACCGGCGAGGGGCGCCTCGACGCGCAGACGCTGCGCGGCAAGGGCCCGGCGGGGGTCGCGGCGCGGGCGCGGGCCGCGGGGGTCCCGGTCCTCGCGCTCGCCGGGTCGGTCGCTCTCGGCGCGGCCGAGCTCGCCGGCGCGGGCTTCGGCGGTACGGCCGCCCTGGCCGACCTCGAACCCGACCTCGACCGCAGCCGGGCCCACGCCGCGGAGCTGCTCGAGCACCTCGCCGCGACGGTCCCGCTGCCGACTTCCGTGACCGGTCAGCGCCCGGGCGGCGCCACCCGGTAGATCGCCCCGGCCTGGTCGTCGCTGACGTAGAGCGCCCCGTCCGGCCCGAAGACCGCGGCGACCGGGCGCCCCCATCGTGACCCGTCGGCGGCCTGGAACCCCCCGACGAGCGTCTGCTGATCCCCGAGGCGGCCGTTCGACCAGGGGAAGTACGACACCTCCGGGGCCCGCGGCGCCGTCCGGTTCCACGACCCGTGCACCCCGACGACGGCGCCCTCGCCCATCCCGGGCACGGTCGCGAACGCCAGGCCCAGCGGGGCGGAGTGCGCGCCGAAGGTCTGCTCGATGGGCGCGAGCCGCGAGCAGTCCAGCGTCGACCCGTCGGCGTTCGTCTCGACGTCGCGGGTGAAGTCCAGGTCCGCCTTCTTCAGCGGGCTCAGCGGCGCGCCGGGCTGCGTGTCCGGCTCCGGGTTGCAGAACGGCCAGCCCAGGTCGCGGCCCGGGGTGAGCGCGGCCAGCTCCTCCGGCGGGTGGTCGTTCACGTACTGCGGCATCACCTGGCCGAACGCGTCCCCGTCGCCCCCGTAGGGCTGGTGGTACGGGTAGGAGATGTTGTCGCGGTTGTTCACCGCGGTCCACACGCGGCCGTCGGGTCCGAGGGCGAGGCCGGTGCCGTTGCGCACGCCGCGCGCGAACACCTCGGGGGCGCCCCCGCCCGGCGGGACGCGCAGGATCGAGGCCCGCTGCGGGTCCGCGTCCCGGTCCTGCGGCGAGATGTTCGCGGTGGAGCCGACCGAGACGTAGAGCGACTTGTCGGGCCCGACGATCACCGTCTTGAGGGCGTGCGCGTACGCGCCGCGCAGGTCCGGGCTCTTGGAGTCCGGGAGGTTCGGCACCACGACCCGCGGCGCCGTCGCCGCGCCGTTCCCGTACGAGTAGGCCGAGACCTGGTCGCTCTCGGCGACGTAGAGCGTCGAGCCGTCGAACGCGAGCCCGTGGGGCTGGGTGAGCCCCGAGAGCAGCGTCGTCTGCGCCGGGGGTGCGCCGTTCGCGCCGGGCACGAGCCGCGTCACCTCGCTGTTCTCCGGCACCGACACCAGCAACGACCCGTCGGGGGCCCAGGCCTCCAGGCGGGCGCTCGGCACCCGCGCCCACACCGACGCCGTCCACCCCGGGGGAATCTGCACCGAGCGGGCGGCGTCGAACGGCTCGTCGCCCATCCCGGGGCCGACGGTCACCGGGGTCGACACCAGGCCCGCGGAGGTGGCCGACGTCGGGGTGCTCGGGGCGGCGTCGGGCGCCGCGTTCGCGGCGGGCGGCTCGCCGGTCACGAAGGAACAGGCGGGGACGAGGAGCAGGAGCGCGGCGATCCCGGCGAGGACGACGCGGGCGGGGCGGCGTCGAGCGGTCAGGTCGGTCATGGCCTCCCCAGGGTGGCGGGCGGCGCCACGGCGCACCACTCGGGGGTCGGCGAGCCACCTCCGCGTGGCCCGCACGTCCGTACGATCGCGGACCGGGAGGAGCCACCACATGACCAGCACCACCAGCAGGGCCGACGAGGCGCACCCGCCACCGCCGCACCGGTCGCACCGCCCGCCCGGCACGGTCCCGCCGGCGCGCTTCCGGCCCCGCTTCCACTACGAGCTCCTCACCTGCGGACTGCGCGGCCACGAGCTGCTCGGCACCGACGCCGCCGCCCTGACGACCGACGACGCCGGGTTCGACCCGGCGATCGTCGTCCGGGAGACCGGCGGGCCCGACGGCGGCGTCACGCTGCGCTGGCACCGGTGCCTGCGCTGCGACTCCTGGATCCCGCTGGACCCGCCCGACGCCCCGACCAGCGCGACGCTGCCCACCCGCGCCGAGGTCGACCTGCCGCTGCGGGGACGGGCGCTGCGCGACCGGTTCGTGCTGCGGCTCATCGCGATCGACCGGGTGGTCCACTTCATCGGGCTCGCGCTCGTCGCGGTCGCGATCTTCGTCTTCCTCGCCGACCGCGACGCCCTGCGCACCCCGTTCTTCGCGGTGCTCGGGACCCTGCGCGACACCGTCGGGATCGGCGACGGCGACGACGGGGTGGTCGGCGAGCTCACCCGGGCCTTCTCGGCGAGCGCCACGACGGTCGTGATCGTCGGGATCGTCGTCGCGGCCTACGCCCTGCTCGAGGGCGTCGAGGCGGTCGGCCTCTGGCGGGCGCGCCGGTGGGCCGAGTACCTCACGCTGATCGCCACGACGGTGCTGCTCGTCCCCGAGATCTACGAGCTGACCGGGCGCATCACGACCACCAAGGTGCTCGCGCTGATCATCAACCTCGCCGTCATCGCCTACCTGCTGGTCGCGAAGCGGCTCTTCGGGCTGCGCGGGGGAGGGGCCGCCGAGGAGGCGGCCCGCGCCCAAGATCAGGGCTGGGACGCCCTCGTCCGGACCGCGCCCCGTCCCTGACTCAGGGCTCGCGGGCGAGCCGGTAGGCGTCCCCGTCCGGCGCGGGCCGGGTGTGCCAGGCCGAGGCGTCCCACGTCGAGCGCCAGGCGGGGCAGGCCGCGATCGGCAGCAGGCCCTCCCAGAACTCCGACATGCGCGCCCACAGGTCGTCGGGGGAGTCGGCGAGCGCGTAGTTCCCGCTCGCGGCGGCGACGATCGCCCGGGCCGCCCGGCGGGGGTCGACGTCCTCCGCGAGGAGGCCCGCCGCCGCGGCCGCGGTCAGGTGCGCGATCGTCGCGGCCTCCCAGGGCTCGAACCACCGCGTCCGCAGGGCGAGCAGCTCCGGGTCGTCGAGGGCCTGGCTGACCCCGCGCACCAGGGGGTCGTACAGCCAGCGCCCCACAT
This sequence comes from Actinomycetota bacterium, assembly GCA_032230725.1. GTDB lineage: Bacteria > Actinomycetota > Actinomycetes > Mycobacteriales > Pseudonocardiaceae > Actinomycetospora. Next base: position 689 of record JAVXWR010000746.1, on the reverse strand, counting down.
ACGCGTCGGTCTCGACGAGCAGCTGCCACAGCGGGTCGAGGCCCCGGTCGGCGATCTCCGCGACCACCGCCGCCCACGACCGCTCCACCTCGGTGAGCAGCGCCTCGGCGAGCGCGTACTTGGAGCGGAAGTGGAAGTACAGCGCGCCCTTGGTCAGCCCGGCGGCGGTGAGGATGTCCGAGAGCGACGCCCCGTGGTAGCCGGCCTCGCCGAACAGGCCGGCGGCGGCGAGCAGGAGGCGACGGCGGGTGCGCCGCGTCCGCTCCCGGACCTCGTCGTCGGCCCAGCGCGACAGCGGCGCCACGAGCGCGGACGCCGACACGGGCGTGACGGGGGGCGTCACCCGGGCATCGTACGACCCCGGATGATCATGCCCGGACGCCATCCCGTGCGCGCGGGATCAGGTGGGCGGCACGAGCTGGTGACGCGACCCGGACGTGCCCGCGAGCGTGGCCGGCCGCAGCGACCGGGACGGGGTCCCCGCGAAGGAGAGCATCGTGGCCGGGACCGGCTCGTCACCGCCGTCGCGCCACCAGCGGTCGACCTCGTCGAAGATCGGCGTTGCCGGGGCCGTGGGCGCAGCAGTGGTCACGGCCCACGACGGTGCCAGCCCGGGGCCGGCGGGTCCCGGTCCCGCCGGACCTGTCACCCGGGCGGGACGCCCGATCCACCCGGTCGGGAAGACGGCC
>JAVXWR010000724.1:0-4840 GCA_032230725.1 Actinomycetota bacterium | reverse complement strand
GACGCCGCCCACGCCCGCTTCGCCGAGGCCATCGACGCCGGCCAGCCCCTCCCGTTCGACGTCGAGGGCGCCACCATCTACTTCGTCGGCCCCACCCCGGCCCGCCCGGGCAACGTCATCGGCTCCGCCGGACCCACCACCGCCAGCCGCTGCGACGCCTACTCCCCGATGCTCGTCGAACGCGGCCTCCAGGCCATGATCGGGAAGGGGCGGCGCAGCGAGGCCGTCAAGGAGTCGATGCGCACCCACGGCTGCGTCTACTTCGGCGCGATCGAGGGCACGGCCGCCCTCCTCTCCCGCTGCATCACCAGCGCCGAGATCGTCGCCTACGAGGACCTGGGCGCCGAGGCCGTCCGCCGCCTGACGATCGAGGACTTCCCCGCGCTCGTCGTCAACGACCTGCACGGCGCCGACCTCTACGACGACGGCCCGGCCCGCTGGCGGCGCGCGTAGCGACGCCCGAGCACGCAAACGGGACGCACCGCGCCCCGGCCCTGCCGCGCCGTGCCCGAGGTGCTCTGATCGCCGGAGAGCGGTGCCGCCGGCACCGACGAGGAGGGAGTGCTCGCATGCGCTACGACGCCGTCCTGGCCGAGACGATCGGCATCCGGGGACACGGCGGCGACCTCATCGAGGCCTACACCGCGCGCCCGCTGGACCCCGGCCCCCACGCCGGGATGATCGTCATCCACCACATGCCCGGGTACGACGCGGCGACCAAGGAGATCACCCGCCGCTTCGCGACGATGGGCTACTCCGCCATCTGCCCGAACCTCTACACCCGCGAGGCGCCCGACGCCGACCCCGACGACGCCGCCGCCACCGCCCGCGCGAACGGCGGCGTCCCCGACGAGCGCTTCGTCGGCGACGCGTCCGGCGCCGCGGCCTGGCTGCGCACGCTGCCGAACGCCACCGGCGCCGTCGGGGTCATCGGGTTCTGCTCGGGCGGGCGCCAGGCGGTGCTCACCGGCATCGAGGTCGACGTGCAGGCGGCGGTGGACTGCTACGGGGCGTTCGTCGTCGGGACCCCGCCGGAGGGCTTCCCGCTGCAGGTCTCCCCGCTCACCGACCGCCTCGGCGACCTCGGGGCGCCGCTGCTCGGCCTCTTCGGCAACGACGACTCCTACCCCTCACCCGACCAGGTGGACGAGCTGGAGAAGCTGCTCCAGCAGCACGGCAAGACCTACGAGTTCCACCGCTACGACGGCGCCGGGCACGCGTTCTTCTCCGTCGACCGGCCGTCCTACCGGCCCGAGGCCGCCGTCGACGGATGGCAGAAGGTCGCGGCCTTCCTCGACACCCACCTCGTCCGCAACCCCGTGGGAGCCCCGTGATGTGTACCTACGCCACCGAGAAGGTGGCCCTCGCCCGCTCGTCCGGCAAAACCCGCGACGGCTGGGCGTCGATGTCCGAGGCGACCGTCTACTACGACCACCCGGTCCACGCCCCCGACGCGCACACCGTCAACATCGACTTCCTCGCCCCGGAGCGCGGCCCGGCCTCGCGCATCGCGGTCGAGCTGTCGCTGGACTCGGCCCGCGAGCTCCTCGCCGCGCTGCAGACGACGGTGGAGCGCGCGAAGGACCACTAGATCGCCCGAACGACCCGCTCCACGACGGCGGCCGGGCTGGGCTGGGTGGCCATCTCCGCCCGGACCTCGCCGGCCGCCGTCGCGAACATGTCCTCGGTGAGCAGGCGCCCGACCGACGCGCGGATCGTGGCGACGTCGACGGTCTGCGGGTCGTGGGACAGCCCCACGCCGCGGGCGGCGACCCGCTCGGCGGCCAGCGGGTTGTCGGCGAACGAGGGCAGCACCAGTTGGGGCACCCCGTAGAACAGCGGCGCCGCCGTCGTGCCGGAGCCGCCGTGGTGCACGATCGCCGTGCAGGTCGACAGGAACGACGACAGCGGTAGGTAGCCGACGGCGCGCACGTTCTCCGGGAGCGTCCCGAGCTCGGTGAGGTCGGCGGTCCCGGCGGCGAGGACGACCTCGACGTCCATGCCGCCGAGGGCCTCCAGGACGACGGCGAGGCTCGACACCCCGCTCACCGCGGGCACGACGGTGCCGAGAGTGACCGCGACCCGGGGCCGCGCCGCAGGGTGCAGCGCCCAGTCCGGGACGACGGTGCCGCCGTTGTAGGGCACGAACCGCATCGGCCACCAGGGCGCGCCGTCGCGCTCGTCGTGGGTGACCTCGTCCGCGCCGAGGCCGCCCATGCTCGGCGGCCGGGGGTCGATCCGGGCGACCGGCACCGGCGTCCCGTGGATGTCGAGCTTCTCCCGGACGAGGTCGTTGATCGCGGAGTCACCGAACCCGTCGTGCCCGGTGCGCCAGTCGACGTCGCGCATCGACCAGGAGATCCGGTTCCCGACCTCGAGCGCCGGGACGCCGAGCGCCGCCGCGGTGAGCATGCCCGCGGCGTGGTCGGAGGGGTAGGCGACGAGGTCGGCACCGAACGCCCGGCCGGCGGCCACCGTCCCCTCGGTCATCGTGACGGTGAACAGGCCGAACGGGTTGCCGGCCTTCACGGCGAGCCGGTACTCCTCGGGCAGGTCCTCGTCGGGCTCGCCGCCGGACATCACGCGGCGCATCAGGTCGCCCCAGACGTCGCGCTGCGGGTACACGTCGTGCACCGCCAGCCCGGCCGCGGGCGCGACGGTGGCCATCTCGGATGTGGTCGCGAGCAGCACCTCGTGGCCGGCCGCCCGCGCCGCCCAGGCGAGCGGGACCAGTGGCAGCGTCAGCCCGTACCCGGGCGCCGAGGCGAAGAGGATCCGCACGGGCCGAGTCTGGCGCACCCGCGCGAGCGGGTTCTCGACGAGGCCGTCCGCGCAGCCGCGGTCGAGCCTCGGGGCGCATCGGTCCGCCGTCGAGCGGGATCCCCCGGAATAAGGACTTGCCGAGCGAGTGTTAACGATATATCGTTGCTACATCGCCGACAGTCGGCGAGACGAACCGAGAGGAACATCGATATGTTCAGCACTCATGAGCGCCCCGAGTGGGCGCACCGACGCGGCCCTGGTGGGCCGCACGAGCACCGAGGCGAGCCCGGTGGGCCGCGCCGCGGTGCGCGCCGACGGGGAGGCCCGTTCGGCGGCAATTTCCCAGACTTCGGACCGCCCTTCGGCGGCCCGTTCGGCCCCGGGGGTCCCCGAGGGCGCGGACGGGGCTGGGGCCGCGGACCGGAGGGCGAGGGACCCGAGGACGGCCCCCGTGCCGGCCAGGTCCCCGGCGAGGACCCGGGTCCCCAGGACGGCGGCCCGTTCCCCGGTCCGTGGGGTCCGGGAGGGCCGCGTGGTCGTCGCGGCGGTCCGGGTGGCCGAGGCCGCGGCCGCGGCCCGGGTGGCCGAGGCGGCCCGGGCCGACGTCCGCGGGGCGATGTCCGCCTCGCGATCCTCGCGCTGCTGCGCGAGGAGCCCCGCCACGGCTACCAGATCATCCAGGAGATCTCCGAGCGCTCCGGCGGCTCGTGGAAGCCCAGCCCGGGATCGGTCTACCCGACCGTCTCCCAGCTGGCCGACGAGGGTCTGGTCCACACGGAGAAGGAGTCCGGCCGCACGGTCGTGCACCTGACCGAGGCCGGCCGCAGCTGGGCCGAGGAGCACGCTGCCGAGCTCGACGTGGTGTGGTCGCAGGTGGAGGCGGGCGCGGACGACGGGTTCGCCGGACTCCGCACCGCGGGTCGCGGGCTGGCCGGCGCGGTCGCGCAGATCGCGCAGGTCGGCAGTTCCGAGCAGGTCACGCAGGCGACGGGCGTCCTCGACGAGGCCCGGCGCAAGCTCTACCTGCTGCTCGCCGAGGTCGACGCCACTCCGGAAACGGAGACCGACGTCACCGGCGAGGCCGAGGACGACGGACCGGAGGGTCCGGTCGCCGAGACCACGTGACCGTCAGCCGCGCCGCCACACCGGCGCAATGTCCCCGTCACCGGACGTCACACGGCACTCCTACGCTCGCCCTTCCGATGGCCCGCAATCGATCGGGTCCGGAGAGGAGTGCGGCGTGCTGGGTCGACGTCCGGGGCGGGGAGCCCCGCCGGCGCCCGGGCCGGTCGCGCGCACCGTCGCCGGTGAGCGGTGGACGCTGCAGTACCGGACCGTCCACGGGTACCGGCGGGCCTTCCGCACGGCCGGGTCCGGCCCGGTCCTGCTGCTGATCCACGGGATCGGCGACGACTCCTCGACCTGGGGCCCGGTCCTCGACGACCTGGCCCGTGACCACACCGTCCTCGCGCCCGACCTGCTCGGCCACGGCGGCTCCGACAAGCCACGCGGCGACTACTCGATCGGCGCCTACGCCAACGGGATGCGCGACCTGCTCTCGGTCCTCGACATCGAGCGCGTGACCCTCGTCGGGCACTCCCTGGGCGGCGGGGTCGCGATGCAGTTCGCCTACCAGTACCCCGAGCGCACCGAGCGGCTCGTGCTCGTCGGCGCGGGCGGCGTCGCGAAGAGCGTGACCCCCGCGCTGCGGGCCGCGTCGCTGCCCTTCGCCGACCTCCTCCTGCCGATGCTGGGCTGGCCCGGTGTGCGCTTTCAGACCGAACTGGTCCTGCGGACGCTGCAGGCCCTCGACACCGGGCTGGGTCGCGACGCCGAGGACCTCGTCCGCCTGGTCGACGCGCTGCCCGACGCCACCAGCCGCTCGGCGTTCCTGCGGACCCTGCGCGCGGTCGTGGACTGGCGCGGGCAGGTCGTGACGATGCTCGACCGCTGTTACCTGACGGCGGGCATGCCGACGCTGCTGGTGTGGGGCGCCGACGACTTGATCGTCCCCGTGGAGCACGGCCGCACCGCCCACGCCGCTATGCCCGAGAGCCGGCTCGAGGTGTTCGAGCGG
>JAVXWR010000715.1:0-2608 GCA_032230725.1 Actinomycetota bacterium | reverse complement strand
CCCCGACCGGCACGTCGCGCCCGGCGAGGTCGGCGAGGTCGTGGTCCGCGGCCCCGTCGTGAGCCCCGCGTACGCCGACCGGCCGGAGGCCACGGCCGCCGCGAAGCTGTGGTGGGACGGCGAGCTCGCGCACCGCACGGGCGACCTGGCCTCGCGCGACGCGGCGGGCCGGCTCTGGTTCGCCGGCCGGGTCGCCCACGTCGTGCACACCGCGGACGGCCCGCTCTACAGCGTGCCGTGCGAGGAGGTCCTCAACCACCACCCGGCGGTGCGGCGCACCGCCCTCGTGGGGGTCGGTCCGGAGCACGACCGGACGCCGGTGGCGGTCGTCGAGATGCTCGACGGGGCTCCGCTGACCGCCGCCGTCCGGCGGGAGCTGGGCGCGATCGCGGCCGCCGACCTGCGCACCCGGTCGATCACGACGCTGCTCGAGCACCCCGGTCTGCCCGTCGACCCGCGGCACAACTCGAAGATCGACCGCCCGGCGCTGGCGCGCTGGGCCGCGTCGGAGCTCGGCGTCGCCTCGTGAGGGCGCTGGTCACCGGCGGCGGCGGCTTCCTCGGCGGTGGGGTCGTGGACGCGCTGCTCGCGCGCGGCGACGACGTCACGAGTCTCGCCCGCGGCGACTACCCGGCGCTGCGCGAGCGCGGCGTGACGACGGTCCGCGGCGACCTCACCGACCCGGCGTCGTGCGCGCGCGCCCTCGAGGGGGCCGACGTGGTGTTCCACGTGGCGGCCAAGGCCGGCTACTGGGGCGGCGACGCGGCGTTCCGGCACAGCAACGTCGAGGGCACCCGGGTGCTGCTCGATGCGTGCCGCACCGCGGGCGTCGCCCGGTTCGTCTTCACGAGCACGCCGAGTGTGGTGCACACCGGCGGCGACATCCGCGGCGGCGACGAGTCGCTGCCCTACGCCACGCACTTCGACTCGGCCTATCCGGAGACGAAGGCCGAGGCCGAGCGTCTGGTGCTCGCGGCGAACGGGCCGGACCTGGCGACCGTCGCGCTGCGACCGCACCTGGTCTGGGGACCCGGCGACACCCAGCTCGTCCCGCGGATCCTCGCGCGGGCCCGGGCCGGGCGGCTGCGCTTCGTCGGCGACGGGTCCGCGGTCATCGACACCACCTACGTCGACGACGCCGTCCGCGCCCACCTCGATGCCGCCGACCACCTGGCGCCGGGCGCGGCCTGCGCCGGACGGCCGTACTTCATCACCTCCGGCGACCCCCGCCCGGTCCGCGACCTGGTCAACGGCATCGTCGTCGCCGGCGGGCTCGAGCCGGTGCACGGCACCGTCCCGCTGCCCGTGGCCGTCGCAGCCGGCGCGGCGGTGGAGTCGGTGTGGCGGGTACTGGAACGGGTCGGCCTCTTCGGGGACGTCGGGGACCCGCCCATGACCCGGTTCCTCGCCCGGCAACTGGCCACGGCGCACTGGTTCGACATCACCGCGGCCCGCCGCGACCTCGGCTACGAGCCCCGGGTGCCGCTCGAGGTGGGCTTCGCGCGGCTCGCCGCCTCGCTCCGGGTGGCGGCCTAGCCGCCGGTGACGGGCGACACCGCCGGTGACGGGCCTGTGACGGATGGTACGCAGGTCCCCTGGTGTTGATCCTGATGCCGGTTCGGAACCGCATCGAGACCGGCAGGTACCACCGGGCAACGGAGCCCGGAGAGGAGCCCGACGTGCGTCGGCACCAGACCCCCGTACTGATCACCGCAGCACCCGTCTCCCAGGCGGAGCAGTTCGCCGCCCGCCGTCGCCGCTACTCCCTGCTCATGGCGATGCGCATCCCGTGCCTCGTCCTCGCCGGCGTTCTCGCGCTCGGCTTCGGGTGGACGATCGCCGCGGCGGTCCTCGTGATCGCCTCGGTCCCGCTGCCCTGGGTCGCGGTCCTCGTCGCCAACGACGGCCCGCCCCGCAAGGCCGAGAAGGTCGCCCGCTACCGCGCCGACGTGCGCCCGGTGACCGCGACGCCCGTCCGCGGCGAGCTGGAGCCCGTGGTCGTCATCGAGGGCACCACCGACGCGGTGACCGACCGCGTCGTCACCAGCCGCTGAGCCGCCTGCGGTTGCCCACCACCGTGCGGTGCACCGGGCCGACGACGCCGCCCACCGCACGAGCGGCGTCGCGCGGCGGTGTCGTCACCGCGGCCACGCCGATCTTCGCGAACGCCTCGGCCTTCTCCCGGACCATCCGCACGAGCTCGCGCCGCTCCCGCGCGTCCGGCGGCCAGCCGCCGGCGATCAGCCGGCCGGTGCGGTAGGTGATCACGACCGGGGCCGAGACCGAGATCTCGACGAGCTGGAACCAGGGGCGGACCCATTCCGCACCGGGCAGCCGTCCTGCTGAGCGTCTCGACATCATCCGTCCCACGCTACGGACTCCGCGCCGCCGAGCCCCGAACTCGGGGGCTTCTCAATGAAGCCGAGTAATAGTATCTTCGTGTAACGATATCGTCCGAGGACGATACACCGGTTGCACGATGAGGCGGGCGCTGATGAGCACGACCCGAGTCTCCCGGCGTGGTGATGCGCCCTCGTCGGCCCGGGTCAGCGGCCCGGACTTCCTGCTCGGTCTGGCGTGGGCCCTCGTCGTCGCGACCGGCTTGTGC
>JAVXWR010000701.1:0-6542 GCA_032230725.1 Actinomycetota bacterium | reverse complement strand
GTTCCGAGGCCACCAGCCGGTCGTCCATCGGCACCGGCAGGTCCGGGCCGCGCTGCACGGCCAGTCGCGTGACGGGGAGCGCCAGCTTGGTCTCCTGGCTCCAGGCGACGGCGCGCTGCTCGCGGTGGCTGTCGGAGAAGCGCATCGCGGCGTCGACACGACGCAGGTAGTCGGCGATGGCCGCCTGCTTGCGGGCGTCGGCCAGTGCCTCGTTGCTGGCCACCTCGAACGAGTAGCCGTTGGCGGTGCCCTCTCCGGTGGCGATCACCCGGGCGCCGGACTCCAGCTGGGCCTGCGCGGTGTAGGGGTCCCAGGTCGCCCAGGCGTCGACCTGGCCCTTCTTGAACGCGGCGTAGGCGTCGCTGGGCTGCAGGTAGCTGAGGTCCACGTCGTCGAGGGACATCCCCGTCGCGCGCAGCGTCTCGAGGAGCTGTCCGTGCGCCGAGGTGCCCTTCCCGACCGCGATCCGCTTGTCGCGCAGGTCGGCCACGGTGTGGATCGGTGAGTCGCGCGGCACGAGGATCGCGTCGGAGACGACGTTGCCCTGCGAGGCGGCGACGAGCTGGACGCGGGCCTGCGCCGCGGCCGCGAAGATCACCGGGGTGTTGCCGGTCTGGCCGAGGTCGATCGCCCCCGAGCGCGCCGCCTCGATGAGCGGCGGGCCGGCGGTGAACGTCGTCCACTCCACGCGGTAGGGCATGCCCGAGAGCAGGTTCGCCGCGCGCAGCAACGACTGCACGCCGCCCTTCTGGTCGCCCACCCGCAGCACCACCCCCGTCGGGTCGGCGGGCGGCTGCACCGGCGGACGCGTCCGCGGGACCGACGAGCATCCCGCCACGAGCAGGGCCAGGGCGACGAGCCCGACGACGGCGGCCCTACGCCGTCGCCCCCTGTCCGGCCGCCCCCTGTCCGGCCGCCCCCTACCCGGCTGCCCCCTACCCGGCTGCACCGGCGATCACTCCGAGCTCACCGAGCACCGTGGCCCGCAGGTCGGCCGTGTCGTGGCGGGGCCGTGCATCGGGGGCGTGGTCGGCGGCGATGCGCCCGTCGTCGAGCACGAGCACGCGGTCGGCCAGCGCCAGGGCCTCGTCGACGTCGTGGGTGACGAGCAGGATCCCCGGGCGGTGGCGTCCCCAGAGGTCGAGCACGAGGTCGTGCATCGCGATCCGGGTGAGCGCGTCGAGGGCGCCGAACGGCTCGTCGAGCAGCAGCAGGTCCGGCTCGCGGACCAGCGCGCGGGCCAGCGAGGCCCGCTGCGCCTCGCCGCCGGAGAGCGTGAGCGGCCACGCGTCGGCGCGCTCGGTGAGCCCCACCTCGGCGAGCGCCCGGTCGGCGGCCTCCGGGGCGTCGTCGCGGTGCAGCCCGAGCCGGACGTTGTCGCGGACGCTGCGCCACGGCAGCAGCCGGGGCTCCTGGAACGCGACCGCCACCGAGCCGGGGACCTCGACAGTGCCCGCGATGCCCTCCTCGTCGGTGCCGTCGAGCCCCGCCAGCACCCGCAGCAGCGTGCTCTTCCCCGACCCGCTGCGGCCCAGCAGCGCCACGAACTCGCCCGGGCCGACGGTGAGGTCGAGCCCGTCGAGGACCCGGCGGCCGCCGAAGTCCCGGACGAGCCCGGCGACGTGCGCGGGCGCGGTCGGAGTCGGGGCGCTCACGACTCGGTCCCGGAGATCGCCGGTCGCCAGCGCAGGGCGCGCCGCTCGACGCGACGCACGAGCGCGTCGGTGCCCAGCCCGAGCAGGGCGTAGACGACGAGCCCGACGACGATCACATCGGTGCGCAGGAACTCCCGCGCGTCGTTGATCAGGTAGCCGAGGCCGCTGTCGGAGGAGACGGTCTCGGCCACCACGATCGAGAGCCACGCGATCCCGAGCGAGAGCCGTAGCCCGGTGAGCGCGGAGGGCAGGGCGCCGGGGACGACGACGTGGCGCAGGACCTCCCGCCGGTCGAATCCGGAGACCCGTGCCATCTCCAGCAGCTTCGGGTCCACGCCGCGCACACCGGCGTGGACGTTGAGGTAGATCGGGAAGAGCACCCCGAGCGCCACGAGCAGCACCTTCGGCGTCTCCTGGACCCCGAACCACAGGATGAACAGCGGCACCAGCGCCAGGTGCGGCAGCGTGCGCAGCATCTGCACCGGCGGGTCGACCAGCAGCCCGCCCCAGCGCGACAGTCCGGACCACACGCCGAGGACGAGCCCCAGGACGGCTCCGAGCAGGAACCCGACGACGACCCGGGCGAGCGAGACCGCGAGCCCCTCGGGCAGCTCCCCGCTCGCGGTGACGTCGACGGCGGCGCGGACGACCCGCACGGGCGAGGCGAGCTCGTCCTCGGCGAGCAGCCCCGTCGAGGAGGCGAGCTGCCAGACGACGACGATCGCGACGGGGCTGATCCAGCGCTGCCACGCGATCGCGCGGCGGCGCGGCGCGGAGGGCGGGTCCGCGGGGGACGAGGGGGCCGGGGCGCGCGTGGGCGCGCCGGGCAGGGTGGTGGACACACGGGCTCCGGAACGTCGGAGGACGGGGACGCGGCGTCGTGTGTCAGGAACAGGTGCCGGCGTCGAGGCGCATGAGATCCACGTGGCGACGCCACGCGAACCGCCAGCCCCGACCCATGACCCGATCGTGCGGAATCGGACGCGCCGGCGCAACCCGGAGTGCGCGGTCGGTGGCCGGGGGTGCCCGCCCGTGGCAGGGTTCGGGCCCATGTCGGCCTCCGGGGTCCTGCTCGTGGCGCGTCGCCACGTCGACCTCGGCCGCATGCGCAGCGCCGCATGTCCGCGCCCCTGACCTCTCCCGTCAGCATTCCCTGCGCGCCGCCGCGATGCCGCCTGCCTGCCCCACCCGGAGGTTCGAGGTGCCGGACGACCTGCCCACCGTGCTCGCCCGTGAGCGCACCGTGCTCGCCCGAGCTCGGGTCTCCCTGGCGTGCTCGCTGCTGGCGATCGCGCTGGCCGTCCTCGCGCCCCCGTGGGTGCCGCCGGTGCTCGTGGTGACCGCCGGCCTGGTCGCCACCGCGGGCGCCCTTGTCGCGGCGATCGCCCTGCTCCGCCGCCGCTGACCTTCGGGTGGTCGCGGTCGTCGGGGCCGTGCGCTACACCATACCGTCCGCACAATACGTAATTGCGGAGTATGTTCCCCCTATTGGCGGTTCGGTCATCGGGACTTTCACCCCGCTCCGAACAGCGCCACCGTGCTCCATCTCGGTTCTGTTGGGACATCCCGTGAGCAAGTTTCGGAACATCGTCGTGGTGACCGCTGCCGCCGCAGCCCTGACTCTCGGTGCCGCGGCACCCGCGTTCGCGGCGGGAAGCGGGGGAACGGGCACCACCTTCGCGCTGACGGGCGGAGCGCTGTCGATCACCGTGCCCGCCACGTCGAACCTCGGCACCCAGGCCACCGGGGCCACCACCACCATCAGTGGCGCTCTCGGAGCGGTTCAGGTCACCGACGCCCGGGGCCTGCTCGCCGCCAACTGGAACTCCACCGCCGCCACCACGGCGTTCACGACCGGCGGCGGCACCGCCGCGGAGACCGTGCCGGCGAGCGCGGCGACCTACACACCGGGTGCGACCACCGCCCGCTCCGGCCTGGCGACCTTTGCCCCGGGGCCCGGTGGGGTGATGACCGCGTCCCAGCCCGCCTACGTCGAGACGCTCGGCGTCGGGAACAACTCGGCCACCTGGGACCCGACCATCGCGGTCGCCGTACCGGCAGGAGCCGTGGCGGGCACCTACAGTGCGACGCTCACGCACTCGGTGCTCTGAGAAGTGCCCATCGTCCGTCGCCTGCTGATCGGACTGGTCGCGGGACTCGCGCTGGCCGCCGGGCTCGTCACCCCGGCGGCCACCGCGAGCGCCGCGCCGCCGGCACCGGGTAACCAGTTCGGCATCCGGCTGCTCGACGCGCCGGAAACGGCCGCGGCGGACCCCCGGGCCCGCGAGTACGTCGTCGACCACGTGGCGCCCGGTACCGTCCTCGAGCGCCGGGTCGAGGTCAGCAACACCACCGCCGCGCCGCTGACGCTGGCCCTCTACGCCGCCGCCGCCACGATCGACGGCGCCGCCTTCACCCCGGCGACCGGTCGTACCCCCGACGAGCTGTCCACCTGGATCAGCACCGACCGCCCCACGGTGACCCTCGCGCCGGGGGCCAGCCAGGCCGCCCTCATGACGATCGCCGTGCCCGCCGACGCCGCACCGGGTGAGAACTACGCCGCGATCTGGGCCGAGCAGGCCACCACGCCACCCCCCGGCGGTGGGGTCACCCTGGTCAACCGCGTCGGCATCCGCGTCTACCTCTCGGTCGGCCCTGGCAACCCGCCCCCGACCAGCTTCACCGTCGACACGGTCACCGCCGAGCGGTCCGCGACGGGCCAACCGCTGGTCGTCGCCCAGCTGCGCAACACCGGAGGCCGCGCGCTGGATCTCAGCGGTGATCTGCGGCTGTCCGACGGTCCCGGCGGGCTCGGTGCCGGCCCCTTCCCCGCCCAGGTCGGGACGACGGTGGCTCCGGGCGCCACCGAACCGGTCACGGTCGCGCTCGACCGCCAGCTCCCCGACGGTCCGTGGGGAGCGCTGCTGACACTGCGCAGCGGGCTGGTGAGCGAGGACGCGCAGGCCACCATCCGGTTCCCGGCGTCGGCGGGCAGCTCCGACCCGGTCCGGCCGACCGGCGACGAGTCCGGCCTGCTGTGGACCGTCGGACTCACCGGCGGCCTCCTTGCCGTCCTCCTGGTCGCCGTCGTCGTGCTGCTGGTGCGGCGGCGACGGTCCCCTCGCGGTCGGCACCTCACCTCGTCCACCGACCCACGCTCGTGACGCACCGCAGGCGCGGGTCGGCGGGCCCGCGCCGCGCCGCCGCCACAGGGCTCGGGAGGGCGATCCCGGTGGGGATGGCTCTCATCGCCCTGATCGGGCTCTCGGGGCCGCCGACCGCCGCCGCGGCGACCCCGCCGAGCACGCCGACCACCGCCGCGGCGACCCCGCCGAGCACGCCGACCGCCGCCGCGGCGACCCCGCCGAGCACACCGAGCACGCCGACCGCCGCCGCGCGCACCAGCCGCCCCGCCGCGTCGGTCTCCGTCTCACCGACCGCGCTGACCGTGTCGGAAGGAAGGGCCGCGACCTTCCGGGCCTCCCCGACGGGCACCGGGAGCATCTCGTGGCAGACCGCCGCCGTCGCCGGCTCGTGGCGGACCCTCGGCGCGCCCGGCCGGGTCCTCGTCCTCACCGCGACCCGTGCGCAGGACGGCCAGCGGTTCCGGGCCGTGGTCACCGACGGTGCCACCTCCTCGACGTCCACCCCGGTGACCCTGCACGTCCGGGCTGCGCCGCCGCCCGCACCGACCGCCCCGGTCCGGACGCCGGCACCGGCACCGGCCCCGGCCCCGGCCCCGGCCCCGGCTCCGGCTCCGGCTCCGGCTCCGGCGGGAGGCTCCGCCACCAGGAGCCCCGCACCCACCTCCACCGCCGCACCCGATGTACCGGCGCCGACGACGACGCCCTCGCAGGCACGGTCCGCGCCCACGGTGACACCCTCGCCCACCCTCGTGACCACGACCACGCCTCCACCTCCGGACAGCCCGATCGTCACTCCCTCAGGGCCGGGCACGTCCGCGTCGAGCGCCGACCTGCCCGCTGATCGACCCTTCGGAACCGTCGCTGCGACCGAGCTGCCCCAAGGTCTCGACCAGACGGCCACGGCGCACGGCTTCACCCCGGGGTCCCGGGTTCGCGTCACGCTCGAGCCCGGGGGCGTGGCGCTCGGAACCCCGGTGGTGGCCGCGGACGGCACTGTCACGACCCGCTTCTCGACCATCGGTCTCGTGGCGGGTCTGTACACCGTCGACTGGACTCCCGCCTGACGGCCGGGCGAGAGGTGGTCACCCTCGGGGAGGCCCACGAGGAGGGCTTCACCCCCTGCTCACGCTGCGTTGGCGTCCAGGAGGCGGCCGACGCCGCCCGCTGACCCGTCGACATATTGGCCGGCGTGATCCTCAGGCCGGCCGGGTCGACGGGCGCCGTGGCCGGAGCCGGTCTCACCCACCAGCGGCGGTGGGAGAGCGCGACGCTCGTCGTCACCGAGCTGGTTCTCCTCGTGGTCCTCCTCGACATCTACGACCTCGTCGTGCCGCACGCGGTGGGAGACGCCCCGGGCGCGGACGTCCACGGGTGGGCCGTGGGGCCTGGAGAGCGCGTGGCGCATCGCCGTCGAGCGCCCGTGGCCACGGCGCTGTCGGGCCACCCGCTGGTGGCGGGCGCCGCGCACGTCTACTACGCCGAGAGCATCTGCCTCGCCCCGGCCGTCGTCGCGATCCTGCTCGTGGTCCGCGACGTCGCGGGCTACCGGCGGATGCGCAACGCCTTCGTCGCGACGACGCTGCTGGCCTACGGGGCCTTCTGGCTCTATCCGGTGGCGCCGCCGTGCCTGCTCCCCGAGTCGGGTCTGACCTGCGGGGAACCGGCTCCGCCGGACCCGTTCGCCGCGATGCCCTCGCTGCACGTCACGTGGGCCGGGGTGACGGCGATCGGACTGGCGCTG
>JAVXWR010000650.1:0-8772 GCA_032230725.1 Actinomycetota bacterium | reverse complement strand
CGAACCTGACGAGCTCGATCATCGGGAACGTCTTCGGCTTCAAGCCGCTCAAGGCGCTGCGCCTCGAGGACATGCGGATCCCGCCGCACTACGTCAAGACGTTCCCGGGCCCGCCGCACGGCATCGTCCAGGAGCGGGAGTACCTCAACAAGTTCGGGCGCCCGCTGCTCGGGGCGACGACCAAGCCCAAGCTCGGGCTCTCGTCGCGCAACTACGGCCGCGTCGTCTACGAGGCCCTGCGCGGCGGCCTGGACTTCACCAAGGACGACGAGAACATCAACTCGCAGCCGTTCATGCGCTGGCGCGACCGGTTCCTGGCCTGCATGGAGGCGGTGAACAAGGCCCAGGCCGAGACCGGCGAGATCAAGGGTCACTACCTCAACATCACCGCCGCGACCATGGAGGACATGTACGAGCGGGCCGAGTTCGCCAAGGACCTCGGCAGCGTCATCGTGATGCTCGACCTGACCGTGGGCTACACCGCGATCCAGTCGATGTCGACGTGGGCGCGGCGCAACGGCGTGATCCTCCACCTGCACCGCGCCGGGCACGCTACGTACACCCGCCAGAAGAACCACGGCGTGAGCTTCCGGGTCATCTCCAAGTGGATGCGCCTCGCCGGGGTCGACCACATCCACGCGGGCACCGTCGTCGGCAAGCTCGAGGGTGACCCCGCGTCGGTGCACGGGTTCTACGACGTGCTGCGGAAGAACTCCTACGAGGCGGACCCGTCCAAGGGGCTGTACTTCGACCAGGAGTGGGCCTCGATGCCCGCGACGATGCCGGTGGCCTCCGGCGGGATCCACGCCGGGCAGATGCACCAACTGCTGCACCACCTCGGCGAGGACACGATCCTGCAGTTCGGCGGCGGCACCATCGGCCACCCGATGGGTATCGCCCAGGGCGCCGAGGCCAATCGCGTCGCCGTCGAGGCGATGATCAAGGCCCGGAACGAGGGCGTGGACTACCTCCGGGAGGGTCCCGAGATCCTCCGGAAGGCCGGCCGCGGATCGAAGCCCCTCGAGGTGGCCCTCTCGACCTGGGGCGACGTCACCTTCGACTACGCCTCGACCGACACCGTCGACGCCATCCCCACCCCTGCCTGAGGAGGACACCGTGAGGATCACCCAGGGAACCTTCTCGTTCCTGCCCGACCTGACCGACGACGAGATCCGGCTCCAGATCGACTACGCCCTCTCCCACGACTGGCCGATCTCGATCGAGTTCACCGACGACCCGCACCCCCGCAACACCTACTGGGAGATGTGGGGTCTGCCGATGTTCGACCTCCGGGACCCGGCCGCGGTGATGGACGAGGTCCGCGCCTGCCGCGACCGGAACCCGGAGCACTACGTGCGGGTCATCGCCTACGACGCGAGCCTCGGCCGGCAGACCGTCGCGCTGTCGTTCCTGGTCAACCGGCCCGCGTACGAGCCGGGCTTCCGCCTGGACCGCCAGGAGGGCAGGGACCGCCAGATCGCCTACACGACCCACGCGTACGCCACCGAGCGTCCGGCGGGACATCGCTACGGCCGCCACGGCGACGCCCGGAGCAACGGCGATGGCCACGGCTGACGGACGGACCTCGTTCGGGACCGCCGGGCGGTCGGCCGCCGTCACCGAGGAGACCGCGGCGCAGGCCGACGCGCGGAAACGGGACGAGGAGGCCCTGCCCGCCGACGCGGCGGTCGACCTTGGCGAGGTCCGCCGCGAGGCCGGGGTGGACGACGTGCTCGAGGCGCTCGACCGTGAGCTCGTCGGCCTCGCCCCGGTCAAGGAGCGGCTGGCCGAGCTCGCCGCGCTCCTGGTCGTCGACCGGGTCCGCCAGCGGTTCGGGGTCGCCGTGAACCGCCCGACGTTGCACATGTGCTTCACCGGCAACCCGGGCACGGGCAAGACGACGGTGGCGCAGCGGATCGGCGATCTGCTGCACGGCCTGGGCTTCCTGCGCCGGGGCCACCTCGTCACCGCGACCCGCGACGACCTGGTGGGCCAGTACGTCGGGCACACCGCACCGAAGACCAAGGAGATCGTCGGGAAGGCGCTCGGCGGGGTCCTGTTCATCGACGAGGCCTACTACCTGCACCGCCCGGGCAACGAGCGCGACTACGGCGGTGAGGCCATCGAGATCCTGCTGCAGGCGATGGAGGACCACCGCGAGGACTTCGTGGTCGTCCTGGCCGGCTACGCCGACCGGATGGAGACGTTCTTCTCCGCCAACCCGGGCATGCAGAGCCGGGTCGCCCACCACGTCGACTTCCCGGACTTCTCGGTGCCCGAGCTCGCGACCATCGCCGAAGGGATGGCGACCGAGCAGGGGCTGACGTTCTCCGACGCGGCGCGCGAGGCGCTGCGCGAGTACCTCGAGGCGCGGGTGGAACAGCCCTGGTTCGCGGGCGCGCGGAGCGTGCGCAACGGACTGGACCGGGCCAGGATGAGACAGGCCCGCCGTCTCGGCGAGGACGGTGATCGCGTCGTCGGGCTGGCGGACCTGACCACGATCGAGGCCGCCGACCTGCGCGCCAGCCGGGTGTTCCGCGGCGGCAAGTAGGTGCGCTTCGCGCCCGTGAGCAGAAAATGTCGTCATAGCCGCACTTTCTGCTCACGAGCCGGAGGCACCCCGTGACCACGAGCGCCCGGATGCGCGCGTTCGTGGCGCTGGCCGACCACGGCTCGGTGCGCGGCGCGGCGGCCCACCTCGTCGTCACCGAGTCCACCGTGTCGGCGGCCGTCCGCGCGCTCGCCGAGGAGATCGGGGTCCCGCTGCTCGAGCGCGACGGGCGCGGCGTGCGCCTCACCCCGGCGGGCCGCCGTTACGCCGACTACGCCCGGCGCGTGCTCGGTCTGCTCGACGAGGCCACGGCCGCCGCGCGCGGCGAGGCCGACCCCGAGCACGGCCACGTCCGGCTCGGCGCCGTGACCACCGCCGGGGAGCACCTGCTGCCCGACCTGCTCGCCGCCTTTCGCGCTCGCCACCCCGGGGTCGAGCTCGGGGTCGACGTCGCCCCGAGCACGCGGGTCTGGGCGATGCTCACCCACCACGAGGTCGACGTCGTCGTCGCCGGGCGCCCGCCCACGGGCTCCCCGGCCCGGGTCCGGGCCACCCGGGCGAACACCCTTGCCGTCGTCGGGGCACCCGCGCTGGCCGACGGCTTCGACCCGACCACCATCACGTGGCTGCTCCGCGAACCGGGGTCGGGGGTGCGCGCCACGCTCGCGGGACTCCTCGACGAGCTCGGGATCGTGCCCCACAGCCTCACCATGGGCTCGCACGGCGCGACGATCGCCGCCGCCCGGACCGGCCTGGGAGCCACGCTCGTCTCCCGCGAGGCCGTCCGCGAGCTGCTCGCGAGCGGGACGCTGGTCGAGCTCCCACTGCCCGGGACACCGCTCGCGCGGCCGTGGCACCTCGTCACCCATCCCGACCCCACGGCGAGCACCGAACTGCTCGTCCACGACGTGTGCGCCGGGCTGGTCGAGGGGTGGCGGGCGGGGTGATCAGGCGACCGAGGTGATCGACCTCGACGGGTCACCCCGGCGCCCCGGTTCGGGGCCGCGGCGCCGGGGGAGCTGCTAGTTCACCCGCACCCCGGCCGGGAGGCGCCGGCCCTCCCCGGCGAGGGGGTCCGAGTCGCAGGCCTTGTCCGGGCGCCGCACCGAGAGCGTGAGTGGCACCGGGCCGCCGTCCTTGCGCTCGCCGCGGGTCTTCCTGTGCGAGTGGTCCAGCGACGGCTTGGGGATCACCGTGTCCATCTCCAGCTTCGCCAGCGCCGTCTCGCCGTTGCCCAGGACGCACTCCGGGTCCGGACCGTCGAGCGGCAGGCCGGTGAAGAACTTCGCCGCCATGCACCCGCCCTGGCACGCGTCGTAGTGCGAGCACTTCGTGCAGGCCCCGCCCGACTGCGGCCCGCGCAGCTCGCCGAACAGCTCCGAGTGCTGCCAGACCTCCCGGAACCCGCCCTCGGAGCGGACGTTGCCGGCGAGGAACTGGTCGTGGATCGCGAACGGGCACGCGTACACGTCGCCGACCGGGTCGATCAGGCAGACCACACGCCCGGCGCCGCAGAGGTTGAGCCCCGGCAGCTCCTGGCCGTACGCGGAGAGGTGGAAGAACGAGTCGCCGGTGAGGACGTCCTCGCCGCGCGCGACGAGCCAGTCGTAAAGCTGGCGCTGCTGGGCCTGCGTCGGGTGCAGCTCGTCCCAGGAGTCGGCGCCGCGGCCCGACGGACGCAGCCGCGTGATGCGCAGCTGGGCGCCGTAGCGGTCGGCAATCGCCTTGAAGTCGTCGAGCTGGCCGACGTTCTGGCGCGTCACCACCACGCTGATCTTGAACTGCCCGAACCCGGCCTCGTACAGGTTCTCCATGGCGCGGATCGCGGTGTCGTAGGAGCCGGGGCCGCGGACGTGGTCGTTGACCTCCGCGGTGGCACCGTCGAGGGAGATCTGGACGTCGACGTAGTCGGTCGCCGCCAGCTGCGCCGCCCGCGCCTCGTCCAGCTTCACGCCGTTCGTGGAGAACTTGACCCCGACGTCGTGGGCGATCGCGTAGTCCAGCAGCTCCCAGAAGTCGCTGCGCACCGTCGGCTCGCCGCCGCCGATGTTGACGTAGAAGACCTGCATGCGCTGCAGCTCGTCGATGACGGCCTTGGCCTCCGCCGTCGACAGCTCGTTCGGGTCGCGCCGCCCGGAGCTGGAGAGGCAGTGCACGCAGGACAGATTGCAGGCGTAGGTGAGCTCCCAGGTCAGGCAGATCGGGGAGGTCAGTCCGTGGGTGAAGTGCTCGACGAGCTTCATGGCGTCTCCCCCTGCGTGATCGGGCGCTGCGTGATCGTGCCCGCCCGCGCGAGGCCGGCGAGGGCGCGCAGGTACTGGTCGCGGTCGGGCTCGGCCACCCCGGCGTCGACGAGCGCGCCGTGCACATCGTCGTGGTGCTCCAGCGCCTGCACGACGTGGACCAGCGGCTTCGTCTTGAGGAAGGACAGGCGGCGGGTGTGGAAGTCGTACACGAGGGCGCCGAACGACTCCGGGCGCACCGAGACCGACGAGGAGAGCCGGTACGGGAGGGCCGGGTCGAAGGCGCCGGTCGGGGTCTCCGTGGTGGGGACCCCGACCGGAGCCGCGGTCATCAGTAGACGCCGCACATGCCGTCGATCGAGACCTCCTCGACGAGGGTCTCCTCGACGAGCGGGGTCTCCTGGTCGGTCGTGGGATCCGCCATGGCTACCTCCTGGGATGGACTCCTCCGGCGAGGAGGACGCTAGGCGGCACTCGGTGCCATTCGCCCCGACGGCGTGGGCGGGAGACCCCGCCCGATCGGCGGGTGCGTGATCCCGATCTCGTTTGCTACGCGCGCGCTGTCCGTACCGGCGTCGTCCCGGACGGAGCACACTGGTGGGGTGACCTCGGCCACCACCCGCACGGTCCGGGCCCGGCGCCTGGAGGCCGTCGCCCTGGAGCTGTTCGCGATGCGGGGGTTCGACGCGGTCACCGTCGACGACCTCGCGGCCGCCGGCGGCGTCGGGCGGCGCACGTTCTTCCGGTACTTCCCGACGAAGCTCGACGTCGTCCTCGGTGAGCTCGACGACGCCCTCGCCGCCCTGGTCGCGACGCTGCGTACGGTGCCCGCGGGGTTCGACCCGGTGACCGCATGCCGCGAGGCGTTCCTGCAGGTCAACGCGTACGCCGACGACGACGTCCCGGCGCTGCGGCGCCGCCTGCGGCTCATCGAGACGGTGCCCGAGGTGTCCGCGCGCGCCGGCGTGCGCTACGCCGCGTGGGAGCGGGCCGTGGCGGCGGACGCCGCCGCCCGGTGGGGATGCTCGGCGGAGGAGCTCCGTCCGCAGGTGTTCGCCCGCGTCGTCGTGGCCGCGATGCGCGGCGTGTTCACGACGTGGCTCGACGCGCCCGGCGGGGACGGCACCCGCCTGCGCGCGCTCGTCGGCGAGGCGTTCGACGACCTCGGACGCGGGTTCGCCGGCCCGGGATGATGGCGCGCGTGACCGATCCGGTGTCGCTGATCGACGTGGACCCCGACTCGCCCGTCGCCCCCTACGAGCAGGTACGGGCGTCGGTGACGTCGCTGGTACGCGCGGGCCGGCTGGCGCCGCACACCCGGTTGCCGGCCGTGCGGCGGCTCGCGGTGGACCTCGGGCTCGCGGCGAACACCGTGGCGCGCGCCTACCGGGAGCTCGAGGCCGCGGGGGTGGTGGAGACCCGCGGCCGACTCGGGACGTTCGTCGTCGACCCGGCGTCGTCGTCGGGCGAGGGTCGCGACGAGGCCCGGGAGGCGGCGCGCGAGTACGCGGCGCGGATGCGGGCGCTGGGCGTGCCGGCCGAGCGGGCCGTCGACCTCGCGCGGGCGGCCCTGGCGGACGGCTGATCGATCCGGGCACCTCGCCTACCAGGGCACCTCGACCCGGTCCTCCCACAGCCGCCCGGTGGGTGGCGGGTCGGAGAGCGTGCCGCCGCGGTGGGCCAGCCAGACCGCCGTGTCCGCCCCTTCCTCGATCGACCTCGGCGCGTCCGGCCCGCCCATGCCGGTCCGGCAGTGGCCCGGGCAGGTGGCGTCGACCAGCACCCCACGGCGCCCCATGCCCAGCTCGTGGACGAGGTTCCGGGGTGAGCGCGTTGAGGCCCGCCTTCGCGATCCGGTAGGGCGCGAGCCCGCCCGCCGTCCCGGGCCCGCTCATCCGGCCCAGGCACGCCGTCATGTTGACCACGCGACCCCATCGGCGCTCGACCATCCCCGGCACGAACGCCGAGACCAGCGCGAACGGGGCGTCCAGGTCGACGGCGCGCACCGAGCGCCACGCGTCGAGCGAGACCTCGAGGGTCTTCGAGCGCCGCGCGCTCATCACCGCGGCCGCGTTGAGCAGGACGTCGACGTCACCGACGCCCGCGACCGCCCCGGCGATCGCGTCCACGTCCGCGAGGTCCACCGGGAGCGCACTCACCTCGCCCGGCATCCCCTCGACGGCCGCGACCAGCCCGTCGGGATCCCGGGCGATCCGCCACCACCCGCGCCCCCGCACCTGCCAACCGTCCCGCGATCTCCCGGCCCAGGCCCCGGCTCGCCCCGGTCACCACGGCGGTGCGCGAACTGAGATCCGTTCCGCCCACGTCTCACGAGTTCCCCCGGGCGAGCACGGGAACCTCGCCGCCTTTGTCGCCAGTGGTGGGCAACCGCGAATGACTTGCCGAAATTGCACGAAGGGCAGCATCGGAAACCCTCCGAACGTCGGGGTGATCTCCCCGCTCCGTGAACGGGATCACGTGCGGGCCCTCGCGGGTGACGTATGGCACCCATACGGTCCGCGACGGATGACAGACCAGCTGTGACAGCAGGTCCGCCCGACGACGAGAGGATCGAAATGCAGGTCGACGAGCTGCTCAAGCCGTTCCCGATCAAGGAGTTCCACCCGTTCCCCCGGGCGCTCATGGGTCCGGGTTCGCACGAGCTGATCGGCCCCGAAGCCCTGAAGATGGGCTTCAAGAAGACCTTGATCATGACGTCGGGCCTGCGCGGCACGGACATCGTCCACAAGATCTCCGAGTCCATGAAGTGGCACGGGATCGAGACGGTCGTCTATGACCAGGTGGAGTCCAACCCCAAGGACTACAACGTCATGGACGCCGTGAAGCTGTACCAGGAGAATACCTGTGACAGCTTCGTCTCGATCGGCGGCGGCTCCAGCCACGACGCCTGCAAGGGCGCCCGTGTCTCCGTCGCCCACGACGGCCGCAACGTCAACGAGTTCGAGGGCTTCAACCAGTCCGAGAACCCGAAGAACCCGCCGCACATCGCCGTCTCGACGACCGCCGGCACCGGCTCCGAGACGTCGTGGGCCTACGTCATCACCGACACCACCACCGACCCGAACAACCCGCACAAGTACGTGGCGTTCGACGACGCGTCGGTGACGAGCCTTGCGATCGACGACCCGGTGCTCTACTACGACTGCCCGGTCGACTTCACCGCGCAGTGCGGCTTCGACGTACTCGCGCACGCCTCCGAGCCCTACGTGTCGCGCCTGAACTTCGAGCCGAGCCTGGGCAACGCCCTGCACGCCATCGAGCTCACCAACACCCACCTGCGCGAGGCGGTCTGGAACGGCCAGGACCTCCCCGGCCGCCAGGGCATGATGTACGCGCAGTACATCGCCGCCCAGGCGTTCAACTCCGGTGGCCTCGGGATCATCCACTCGATCTCGCACGCGGTGTCGGCCTTCTACGACACCCACCACGGCCTCAACAACGCCGTCGCGCTCCCCCGCGTGTGGGCGTTCAACATGCCGGTCGCCTACAAGCGCTTCGCGCGGATCGCCCAGGCCATGGGCGTGGACACCACGCACATGACCGACGTCCAGGCCGCGGAGGCCGCGCTCGCCGCGGCCATCCGGCTCCTGCGCGACGTGGGCATCCCGGAGAAGTTCACCGACGTCACCCAGGACTCGTACTCGAAGAACCGTCTGGGCCAGGGCCCCACGAAGTTCTACGAGAACGAGAAGACCATCACCGGCAACGACGCCGACGTGGACCGCATCACCAACCACGTCCTCGGTGACGCCTGCACGCCGGGCAACCCGAAGGAGTGCACGTTCACGACGGTGCGCCCGGTCGTCGACCACTGCCTCAACGGTGACCTCGACGACCTGCTCAGCTGAGTTCCGGAGCTGATGATCACCGGTGCCCGGCGGCCCCTGAGGGCCCGCCGGGCACCGGTGCGTTCCCCGCATCGCCGCACCGTAGGAAGGATCCCGCGTGACCAGCACG
>JAVXWR010000550.1:0-8981 GCA_032230725.1 Actinomycetota bacterium | reverse complement strand
CGTTGCATGCGGCTGCCGGTCTCGACGGTGGTCTGCGGGGTGGCGGTCTCTGTCGGGATGGCGGGCTCTGTCGGTCCGCTCGTGGCCGGTTCGCTCATGATGTCTCCCGGTCTCAGGCGAAGATGATGTTGAGGACGACGGTCAGGGCGAGCGCGATGCCGCCGAGCAGCACCGGCTTGCGGTACCAGACCTTCTCCCGGGGCTGGCGCAGCGTCGGGACGGTGCCGTCGGGTCCGGGGACGCCGTAGACGATCCCGGCCAGCCGCTCGGGCTCGGGCCGGGTCGTGGCGAGCGAGACGACCACGGTGACCACGAGGTCGACGATGAACGCGGCGCCGGCCTGGTAGAAGCTCGTCGCGATCCCGGAGCCGAAGTCGACGAGGCCGGCCTCGGCGACCACGAACACCAGCGTGCCGGCGATGACCCCGGTGAAGAGGCCGGAGAAGCCGCCCCAGCCGGTGGTGCGCTTCCAGAACATGCCGAGGATGAACGTCGCGAAGATCGGCGCGTTGAAGATCCCGAAGAGCGACTGCAGGTACGTCATGATGTTGTTGAAGGACGACGCCAGCAGCGCGGTGAAGATCGCGATCACGACGCCGACGACGGTCACCCACCGGCCCGCCGTCAGGTAGTAGCGGTCGCTACGGCCCGTGGCGAGGTAGGGCTGGAGCAGGTCGTAGGTGACGACGGTGTTGAGCGAGCTGACGTTCGCGGCGACGCCCGCCATGAACGAGGCGAACAGGCCGGTGATCGCGATCCCGAGCACGCCCTCGGGGAGCAGCTGGCCGATCAGGGCGGGGATCGCGTCGTTGTACTCGAGGCCGCCGTTGTCGGAGTTGCCGAAGTTCGGGATGGCGACGAGGGCGACGAGCCCGGGGATGATCGTGACGGCCGGAATGAAGATCTTCGGGAACGCGGCGATCAACGGGGTGCGCTGGCTCGCGCTGCGGTCCTTGGCGGAGAGCGCCCGCTGGATCTCGGCGAAGTTCGTGGTCCAGTACCCGAAGCTCAGGACGAAGCCGAGACCGAGAACGATCGAGATCCAGTTCGCGCCGATCGGGTTGGTGACGCTGCCGATGCCGGTGCCCTGCCAGGCGTGCAGGCCCTCGGACCCGAGGGCGGACTGCGTGACCTTCTCGCCCAGCGCGTGGAAGCCGCCGACGTGGCGGACCGCGACGATCGCCAGCGGGATCAGCCCGGCGAGGATGACGAAGAACTGCAGCACCTCGCCGTAGATGGCGGAGCCGAGGCCGCCGAAGCCGATGTAGACCAGCACGACCGCGGCCGAGAGCACGATGCCCCAGATCTGGGGCAGGCCCAGCAGCGCGTTGAGCACGATCGCCAGCGCGTAGAGGTTGACGCCGGCGATGAGCACGGAGGCGACCGCGAAGACGACCGCGTTGAGGACGTGCGTGTAGTTCCCGAAGCGGAGCCGGAGGAACTCCGGAACCGATCTGACCTTGGATCGGTAGTAGAAGGGCATCATCACGATGCCGAGGAAGACCATCGCCGGGACGGCGCCGATCCAGTAGTAGTGCACGGTCGCGACGCCGTACTCGGCGCCGTTCGCGGCCATGCCGATGATCTCGGTCGCGCCCAGGTTGGCGGCGACGAACGCGAGGCCGGTGACCCACGCGGGGAGTGCGCGGCCGGCGAGCAGGAAGTCCGCGCTCGTCCCGACGGCCCGGCGCGCGACGACGCCGATGCCCAGCACGACCACGAAGTAGATCGCCAGGAGCGTGTAGTCCAGCCATCCCGGGTTCAGGCGCAGCATCGCGACCCCTTGCCGTCGAGGTGTTCCGAGAAGGTTCCCGTGAACGTTATCGTAAGGTGGCGCACAGGGTCGCCCCCGGCGGTGGCGGCCGTCAAGAGGGCATGAAGTACCGAGCGAGGAGGCGGTCGATGGCGACGCCGGACGACGAGCCGAGCCGTGAACGACGGTTTCCGGACACCGAACGTCTGCAACGGGACTTTCCTGACACCGGGGCTCCCGCGACCACCCCGGGCCTCGTCGTCACCGAGGAGCGGCTCGCCGACGGTCGGCACATCACCTACTTCGGGATCGCGCGGTGAGCGAGCGGCGCTACGACCCCACCCACGACGAGTGGGTCACCTTCGCCACCCACCGGCAGGACCGCACCTACAAGCCGCCCGCGGACGCCTGCCCGCTGTGCCCCACCCGCCCCGGAGGGCCGCCGACGGAGATCCCCCGCGAGCACTTCGAGATCACGGTCTTCGACAACCGCTTCCCCTCGCTCTCCACGACCCCGCCCGCGCCCGACGTCGCGGGAACCGACCTCGTGCCGGTCGAGCCCGCGTACGGGCACTGCGAGGTCGTCGTGTTCACCGACGAGCACGAGGCGACCCTCGCCTCCGTCGGGATCCAGCGGATCCGGCTGCTCGTCGACGCCTGGGCCCACCGGTTCGCCGCGCTCGCCGCGGACCCGCGAGTGGGCTACGTGCTGCCCTTCGAGAACAAGGGCGAGGCCGTCGGCGTGACGCTGCACCACCCGCACGGCCAGATCTACGCCTACCCCGACGTCCCGCCGCGCCCGGCCCGCGAGCAGCGGGCCGCCTCGAAGCACCGGGCGGAGACCGGCCGCTGCGTGTTCTGCGACGTCGTGGCCCAGGAGACCGGTGGCCCACGCGTCGTGGTCGAGGGCACCCACTTCCTCGCCGCGGTGCCGCCGTGGGCGCGCTTCCCCTACGAGGTCGACCTCTGGAGCCGCGACCACATCGGCACGCTGCCCGAGCTCGGCGCCGCGGCGCGCGACGACCTCGCCCGGGTCCTCGCCCGCGTGCTCGCCGGCTACGACTCGTTCTTCGGTTTCCGGACGTCCTACCTGCTCGGCATCCACAGCGCCCCTGTGAACGTCGCCGCCGACGAGCGGGCGCTCGGCCACCTGCACCTCGAGATCTGCCCGCCGCACCGCGGGGAGGGCAAGCTCAAGTACCTGGCCGGCTCGGAGACCTTCGGCGGGGCGTTCCTCACCGACGTCGCCCCCGAGGTCGCGGGCGCCCGTCTGCGGGCGGCGACCACCGACGTGGAGGTCCCGGCGTGAGCGCGCTCGACGAGGTCCGCGAGGCCTTCGTCGCCGCGCACCGCCACGCCCCGGAGGGGATCTTCTCGGCGCCGGGCCGCGTCAACCTCATCGGCGAGCACACCGACCACAACGAGGGTCACGTCCTGCCCTTCGCGATCGACCGACGCACGTGGGTCGCGGCCGCGCGCCGCACCGACGACGCCGTCACCGTCCGTTCCTCCGACCCGGACACCGGGCCGGCCACCGCCGACGTCGCGGCCCTCGCGGACACCACCGGCTGGGCCGCCTACCCGCTCGGCACCGTGTGGGCGCTGCAGCAGGCGGGCCTCGAGCCCTCCGGCTGGGACCTCGTCGTGCACGGGGAGGTGCCGCTGGGGGCGGGACTGTCCTCGTCCGCGGCGCTGGAGAGCGCCGTGGCGCTCGCGGTCGCGACGCTGGCCGGTTCCGACCTCGACCGGTTCGCCCTGGCGGCGGCCGGGCGGCGGGCCGAGAACGAGGTGGTCGGCGCCCCGGTGGGGATCATGGACCAGGCGGCGTCGCTGCTGTGCCGGGAGGGCTCGGCGCTCCTGCTGGACTGCCGTTCGATGGCGACCGAGGACGTCGCGCTCGGCCTCGTGGCGGCCGACCTCGGCATCCTCGTCGTCGACTCCCGGGTGCGCCACGACCTCGCCGACGGCGGATACGCCGACCGCCGCGCCGCCTGCGTGGCGGCCGCGGCGGCGCTCGGGGTGCCCGCGCTCCGCGACGCGGACCTCGCCGGGGTCGAGGGCCTCAACGACGACGTCCTGCGGCGGCGGGCCCGCCACGTGGTCACCGAGCAGGCGCGGGTGCACGAGGTGGTCGGGCTACTGCGTGCCGGGCGCCCCGCCGACGTCGGGCCGGTGGTCTCCGCCTCGCACGCCTCGCTGCGCGACGACTACGCGGTGTCCGTCCCGGAGGTCGACGCCCTGGTCGTCGCGGCGGAGGGCGCCGGCGCACTCGGGGCCCGCATCGTCGGGGGCGGCTTCGGCGGGTCGGTCCTCGCGCTCGTGCCGCGGGCCGCCCTCGACGACGTCGCCGCCGCCTGCCGGGCGGCCGCGCTCGGGCCGGAGCCGACGGTGCGCGAGGTCGCGCCGGCCGCGGGCGCGCGGCGGGACGTCTAGGGTCGCCGACGTGGGGGACGCGGGCGACGCCTGGCCGCCGCACCCCAGCGTGCGGGTGACGATCGACGACGTCGCCCGTGCCGCCGGGGTCTCGCGGCAGACCGTGTCGCGTGCCATGAACGGCAAGGACGAGATCAGCGCAGTGACCCGCCGCCGGGTGCTCGCGACGATCGAGGAGCTCGACTACCGGCCCTCGGCGTTCGCCCGCGGGATGCGCACCCAGCGGGCCGGGACGCTGGCGCTGGTCCTCTCCGACATCGCCAACCCGTTCTTCCCCGCCGTCGCCCGCGGGGTGTTCGACGCCGCGGCCGGACGCGGGCTCGCCGTCGTCGTGCACAACACCGACGCCGACGCGGTCGCCGAACAGGAGGCGGCACGTGCCATCGTCGATTCCGGCGCGGCCGGCGCGATCGGCTTCTTCGAGGCCCTCGACGACGAGTCCCTGGTCGCCCTGGGCCGCCGGTTGCCGCTGGTCGTGGCCGACCGCCGCGCCCCCGGGGAGGGCGTGGCGTCGGTGATCTCCGACTTCGCCGCCGGCACCCGCGCGGCCGTCGAGCACCTCTACGGCCGGGGGCACACGCGGCTGGGCATGCTCGACGGGGCCGTGGGCGTGGAGCGGGTGCGACGCGACGAGTTCCTCGCCGTGCTGACCGGGCACGGGCACCCCGACCCGGGCGCGCACGTCGTCACCGGCCCGCCCACGGTCACCGCCGGGGCGGCCGCGGTCCGCGAGCTGCTGGCGCGGCACCCGGAGGTCACCGGGGTGTTCGCGTTCAACGACCTGCTCGCGATCGGCGCGGTGCGCGCGCTGCGCGACGCGGGACGGCGGGTTCCCGATGACGTGGCGGTGGTCGGCTACGACGACATCACCATGGCCGCCCTGCTCGACCCGCCGCTGACCACGGTGCACACCGACAAGTACGAGCTCGGCCGCACCCTGGTCGAGATCCTGGGCCGCCGGCTCGACGGGCACGCCGCGGAGCACCGTCTCCTCTCCCCGCGACTGGTGGTGCGCGGGAGCGGGTGATCCCCCGGCCTCCCGTTCACAACCTCCGCAGGCGGCTCCGGTAGGCGGCCGCGTCGGGGTCGGGAGCCTGCTGGCGAGTCAGCGTGGGATGGAGCTCCTCCGTGAACTCGTAGGCCAGCGCATGGAGGATCGCGTGCCGGTCGTGGTTCTTGGCGAGGAGTCGCCGCGCGGCCTCCCATGCCTCAGGCGGGTCGTCGTCCCAGAGCTGGTTCGCGATGACCTGGTGCAGAGCGATGTGCAGCCGCGGGTTCACCCCGTCGATCAGCTCCTCGGAGAACGGGTCCTCCAGGACGTGGCGGTACTCGGGGTGCTCCGCGACGATCAGCAGGTTCCGCTCGTCCTCGTCGCCCGGGTCGACCTCGACGTCCTCGCCGTCGATCACGGCGGTCGTGCTGGGCACGGCGAACCGGCGGCGCGCCAGGAGCTCCCGCGTCGCCCCGGGATCGACGAGGACGGCAGGGTCGACCCCCGACACGTAGCTCCCCGCATCCGCGATCTCGCTCGCGAGGGCCTCCGCCTCCCGGTCGAGCCCGCGGAACTGCGGCCGGGGCGCGGCCCGGCTCCTCTTCTGCGGATGCTTCCCCCGCCGTCCGCGGCTCGCCGAGCTCACCGAGCCACCATCGCAGATCCACCCGGACCGAGGACAGCGCCCACGACGAGCTCCGGGGCCGTCCCTGGGGTGACCCGGAGGAAGGCCTGGGTCGGGTCGGTGCTCGCCCTGCGGCGGCCGGTGATCCCGGCGAGCACGACCGCAGTCGTCGTGGCCACGCTGGATAGGGCTACGCCCGAACGCGCGCCCACACGGTCAGGCCGAGGTCCTCGGAGCGCACCGGCGAGAGACCGGACGGGCCCTCCTCCTCGGTCACCGACACCGCCAGGCACTCGGTGGCCAGGGTCGCCTCGCCGTTCCGGATCGCGGTCGCGGTGTCGGCCCGCGAGGCGCTCCACCACAGCTCGATCCGGTCGGAGACCTCGAAGCCGAGCTGCTTGCGGGCGTCCTGGACGAACCGCAGCACGTCGCGCAGCAGGCCGGCCTCGCGCAGCTCGTCCGTGAGCTCGGTGTCGAGCCCGACCGAGAGCCCGCCCTCCGAACGGACCGCCCAGCCCTCGCGCGGGGACTCCGACACGACGATCTCGTCGCCGGAGAGCGCGATCGCCTCGCCGTCCACGGTCACCGTCAGGACCCCGTCCACCGGTGCGGCCGTCGAGGCCTTCACGGCGTCGGCGACGGCGGGCGTGCGCTTGGCGAAGCGCTTGCCGAGCGCGCGGTAGTTCGGCTTCACCTCGATCTCGACGAGGTCCGAGCCCGCCGTCTCGACCGCGGCGACGTTGAGCTCCTCGGCGATCTCGGCGAGCAGCTCACGCTCCTGGCCCGGGTGGTGCGCAGCCGCGGCCGCCAGCTCCCCGAACCCGGGGGCGGAGACCACGGCGCGGGACAGCGGCTGGCGCGTCCGCACCCCGGACGCGGCCCGCGTCGAGCGCCCCAGCTCCACCACGCGGCGGACCAGGTCCATCTGCGTGCGCAACCGGGCCTCGGCGTCGGGAGCCGTCGTCACCTGCGGCCACGGCGCGAGGTGCACCGAGTCCGGCGTGCCCTCGGACAGCCCGGCGCCGCCCTCGCCCTGCAGCAGCGTCCACAGGTAGTCGGTGGCGAACGGCGTGAACGGCGCCATCAGGCGGCTGACCGTCTCGACGCACTCGTGCAGCGTCGCGAGGGCGGCGGTGTCGCCGTCCCAGAATCGGCGGCGCGAGCGGCGGACGTACCAGTTCGAGAGGTCGTCGACGAAGGCGACGATCGCGCGTCCGGCGCGCGACGAGTCGAAGTCCTCGAGCGCCTCGGTGACCTCCGTGACGCACGCGCGCAGCTCCCCGAGGGCCCACCGGTCCATGGCGCTGCGGGCCGCCGGCGCCGGCGCGGCGTCGGTCGGCGACCAGCCCGAGGCGTTCGCGTAGGTGACGAGGAACGACGCGGTGTTCCAGTAGGTGAGCAGGACCTTGCGGACGATCTCGCGCAGCGCGTCGTGGCCCACGCGCCGGTCCACCCACGGCGACCCGGACGCCAGCATCAGCCACCGCACCGCGTCGGCGCCGTGGCTCGCGAAGAGCTCGAACGGGTCGAGGACGTTCCCGAGGTGCTTGGACATCTTGCGGCCGTCGGCGTCGAGCAGCAGGCCCAGGCAGACGACGTTCTCGTAGGACGACCGGTCGAAGACCAGGGTGCCGACCGCCATCAGCGAGTAGAACCACCCGCGCGTCTGGTCGATCGCCTCGCAGATGTACTGCGCGGGGTAGGCCTGCTCGAAGTCCGCCTCGTGGTGGTGCGGGGCGCCCCACTGGGCGAACGGCATCGCGCCGGAGTCGTACCAGACGTCGATGACGTCGGGCACGCGGCGCATCGTCCCGGTGCCCGACGGCGCCGGGAAGGTCACGTCGTCGACGTAGGGGCGGTGCGGGTCGAGGGTGGAGAGGTCCTCGCCGGCGTACGAGCCGAGCTCCGCGAGCGATCCGACGACGACGATCTCGGCCGGGTCCGCGTCGTTGCGCCACACCGGGAGCGGCGTGCCCCAGTAGCGCTTGCGGGAGAGCGCCCAGTCGACGTTGTTCTCCAGCCACGCGCCGTAGCGGCCGTGCTTGATGTGCGGCGGGTACCAGGCGGTCTTCTCGTTCTCCTCGAGCAGGCGGTCGCGGATCTCGGTGGTGCGGATGAACCAGCTGGGCAGCGCGTAGTAGATCAGCGGCGTGTGGCAGCGCCAGCAGTGCGGATAGGAGTGCTCGTAGTCCTCGGCGCGGAAGAGCACCCCGCGCTCGCGCAGGTCGGCGACCAGCGTCGGGTCGGCGGTCTTGAAGAACATCCCGCCGATCAGGGGGACGTCGTCGTGGAAGTGGCCGTTGGACCCGATGGGGTTGACCATCTCGAGGCCCTCGGCGCGGGCGACCTGGTGGTCCTCGGCGCCGAACGCGGGCGCCATGTGGACCAGCCCGGTGCCGGCGTCGGTGGTGACGTGATCGCCGTGCACGATGCGGAACGCGGTGTTCTCCCCTCCCGGGGCCGCGAAGCGCTCGGCCCCGAGCAGCTCGAAGGGCCGGGTGTAGTGCGACCCGATGAGCTCGGCCCCGGTGAGGCGCGCCGTGACCTCGGCGCCCTCGCCGAGGACGGGGGTGACGAGGTCCTCGGCGAGGACGAGATCCGGACCCCCGGCCCGGAGGTGTACGCGGGCGTAGGTCACGGTCCGCTCGACCGCGACCGCGGTGTTCGAGGGCAGGGTCCACGGCGTCGTCGTCCACACGAGCAGGTCGGCACCCTGCCACGCACCATCGGTCAGCGGGAAGCGGACGTAGACGCTCGGGTCGACGTCGTCCTCGTAGCCGAGGGCGACCTCGTGGTCGGACAGCGGCGTCTCGTCGCGCGGGCAGTAGGGCGTGACCCGGTGGTCCTCGACCAGCAGGCCCTTGTCGTGGATGGTCTTCAGCGACCACCACACGCTCTCGACGTAGCGCGGGGCCATCGTCAGGTACGCCTCGTCGAGGTCCACCCAGTAGCCCATGCGCTCGGTCATGGCGGCGAACGCCGAGACGTTGCGCAGCGCGGACTCGCGGCACGCGGCGTTGAACTCGGCGATCCCGTAGCGCTCGATGTCGCCCTTGCTCGTGAAGCCGAGCTCCTTCTCGACGGCGAGCTCGACGGGCAGGCCGTGGCAGTCCCAGCCGGCGCGGCGCGGCACGTGGTAACCGCGCATGGTCTTGAAGCGCGGGAAGAGGTCCTTGAAG
>JAVXWR010000530.1:0-6895 GCA_032230725.1 Actinomycetota bacterium | reverse complement strand
CCGCGCTGCGCCAGAAGTCCGGGGCGTGGTCCCGGTCGGCCATCGCCTGCTGCCCGAGGGCCTTCTTGTCCCCAGGGGCGTTCCAGTGCAGGTCGACGATCACGACGAGCCCCGCGGCGGTCAGGCGGCCGACGAAGTCGGTCACCGCACGGCGGTAGCCCGCGGCGTCGCCGCTCACGGGGAGCCCGTTGATGCCGAGCCAGCACTGCTCGTTGAGCGACACCCGCACCGCGGTGACCTGCCAGCTCCGCATGGCGTCGATCCCCGCGGCATCGGTGGGCCCGTCGAACACGCTCGGCCCGGTGGTGCAGGCGTACTGGGCGCCCGACCGGTTCACCCCGCGCAGCTGGAGGGTGCGGCCGTGCTGGTCGACCAGCCGGTTGCCGGAGACGGTCACCGACAGGGCCCCGGTGGTCGTCGCACTGGCCGCCGGGCTGGCGTCGGGGTCCGGGGGCGACACACCTCCGCAGGAGCTCGCCGCCCCCAGGACGACGAGCAGCAGCACCGCCCACCACCGCCCGTGCAGACGCACCGGGGACCCGCCCTTCACTCGATCGACGTCGCGGTACTGACCGGCTGCACCACCGTGCCCGGCGGGGCGCCGTCACCGAGCCAGTGGACGAAGCTCGTGAACACCCCGATGTCCACGGTCCCCTCGCTCGCGCACACGCCGCTGCTCCTCACGCCGGGGGCGCGGCACGGACCCCCGTGCCGTTGGTCTCGGGGCGCGGGGGGGCCGTCCCCTCGAGCGGGCTGGGCTCGCGGGGCGTGACCACGGTGGTCGGGACCGTGCGCGGGTGACCGTTGCCCTCGGCGGACTCCTCCTCGGCGGCCTCCCCGGCCGGTGCCGGCTCGGACCCGGACGCAGACCCGGATTCGGAGGTCTCGGAGGTCTCGGAGGTCTCGGAGGTCTCGGACTCGGACTCGGCGGACCCCGAGGTCTCCTCCTCCTCCGCGGGCCCCGACCCGGCCACCTCCGCCCAGCTGCTCCAGCCGTCCCCCTCGTCCTGGTCGGGACGGGCCTCGCGGCGCAGGCGCCGGACCGTGTCCACGGTGAGCGCGGCGCCGATGAGCGGCAGCCCGAGCTCGCGGCACTCTCCGACGAATGCGTCGACGTCGGACCGGGTGGTGGCCCGCCCGACCGCGACGGCGACGACCGCGTCCGCGCCCTGCGCCACGGTCAGGCCGTTCGCGGTGAGCAGCATCGGGTCGGCGGCGACGACGACGAGGTCGGCGGACGCGCCTAGCAGCACCGCGGTCTGTGACCACTCCGGGCCGCCGATCCGCTCGGGTGGACGCCGGCCCACCGAGACGGTCCGCAGCTTGGGGTGGGACGTCGTCGCCAGGGCGGCGTCGGCGTCGATCCGGCCGGCGAGCAGGTCGAGCAGGCCGGGCGAGGGTGTCGTGCCGGTGGCCGAGGAGGTGTCGGCGTGCACGAGCACCACCCGCTCGCCCGAGGCCGCAAGCGCAGACGCCAGTGCGGAGGCGACCGCGGGGGCCTCCCGGGTGTCCTCGTCGGCGAGTGCGGTCACCGCGACCACCGTGGCCGGGCGCGACGCCGTTCCGCGGCCGACGGGGCCCAAGACCGCGCCGCGGACCTTGGCGGCCCGGGACCCGAACGCGCGCGCCCGGGCGTCCGCGCCGGTGCCGCCTCCGTCCGCACCCGCGCCGCGCGCGGGGACGACCCCGAGCACCCGCAGTCCGCGCTGCTCGAGGTCCTCGGCGACGCGGATCCGGCTGTCGAGGCGGTCGCCCACCACGGCGACGACGAACCCCAGCACGAGCCCTGCGAGCAGGCCCGCGAGCAGGTTGAGCACGAGGTTCGGCGTGATGGGCGAGAGCGGCACGGCGGCCGGGCTGATCACGAGGCCGCGTTCGGGCAGCGTCGGGATCGGCTGCGAGTCCTTGTAGGCGACGTAGCTATCGGCAAGCGCCTGGGCGCACCGCGCGGAGAACGCGGCGTCGGTGGTCGCGCAGGTGATCGCCAGGGTCTGGGTCTGGGTCGGGACGGTGACCGAGGCCGCCCGGACGAGGTCGGGCAGGGGCATCCCGAGCCGGCGGGCCGCGACCCCGGCGACGAGGTCGGAGGTCACCAGGCTCTGCTCGGTGGCCATGCTCGGGGTTTGCGGGGTCACCTGCGGGGTGACCAGCGGGAGGACCACGATGTCCGCGGTGGCCTCGTAGGTCGGGGGTTGCAGGAAGGAGAAGGCCGCCGCGCCCAGCACGACGAGCAGGGTGGTCCCGGCGATCCACCGGGCGCGGGTCCGGAGGAGGCGCGTCCCGCGTGGGGAGTCCGGCGGGGCGAGCGGGGGTGTGGTCGACGGCGCGGTCATGGTCATGGCTCGACCTCGGTGCTGGAGACGGTGGGATCCGCGGGGACCCCGGGACAGTCGTGGCGGTCGTGAGGGTGGCTGCCGACCGCTCCGCCGTCGCGCCCCAGAGCGGCCATGAGGGCCAGGAGCACGAAGAGCATGTCGGCCGACCCGCGGTAGGTGATGTGCGGGTCGAAGAGCATCAGGACGGCGACGTCCAGGACGGCGACGAAGACGCCGGTGGCCGTGACGCCGAGGGCCCCGGGCCGCCGCGCGAGGGCGAGGCTGCGCCGGACGGTCACGATCACGAAGAACACGAACGCCGCGAACAGCGGCACTCCGCCGCCCCAGAACAGCCAGATGTAGCCGCTCTCGATCCAGATCCAGGGCAGCGCGAGCGTGTCGGGGCTGGGGACGCGGGCGCTCGGCTGCACCCCGAGCAGAAAGTTGTCGTGCTCGAGCAGGCGCGGCCAGAAGTAGCCGCGCAGGTTGGCGAGCCGGCCGACCCAGCTCTCCGGGAGGGACCCGCCCCGGAACCCCGACAACCGCGTCATCACGACGGGCGCGAGCACCACCCCGGCCCCCAGGCCCAGGAGGCCGAGGACGATCGGGACGTCCGCTCGACGGAACAGAATCCCGAGGGCGACGATCGCCACCACCATGCCGATGATCGTGGAGAACTCGCCCGCGGAGACGATGCCCGCGAGGAACAGCACCGCCAGCGGCGCGAGGATCTTCGGATGGAACCCGTAGCGGTTCCAGTACCCCGCGGCGATCGCCAGGTTGAAGATCATCAGGTCGCCGGTGGCGGCGGCGAGCCCGAGCGTGGCGCTCCCACGGCTGAACGAGAGCACCGAGGTGTCACCGACCGACGCGTAGAACGTGTCGAGCAGGGTGTCGATCCCGAACAGGTGCAGCGACTGCAGGATGGCGATGACCGCCACGAGGCCACCCGTCGTCATACCGATCCAGAGGCAGCGCATCGCCTGGCCCTCGGTGCGGACGCTGTAGCGGACGACGGCGTAGAGGCCGAGGAACTTCCACAGGACCGCGGCGTAGGAGAGGTCGTCCGAGGAAATCGGCTGGTGCCGCACCCCCATCCACAGCAGCGGCAGCACCGAGTTGCAGACCGCCATCAGCACGAGGGACGCCGCCACGAGCCCGAGCCGCGGCCGGAAGCGGGCACCCGAGCGCAGCTCCCACACGCCGCGGACGAGCAGCGCCCCCGCGCACAGGGCCAGCAGCACTTCGTTGGGCCGCAGCAGCGGCACCACCCGGCCCCGGTCGATCCCGACGATCAGCGGGGTCAGGCCGACGAGCAGGTAGGCCGCGAGCGGTGGGTGCACTGCGACGGCGACACCGAGCGCCATGAGCACGGTGACCAGCAGCGCGACCAGGGGCGAGGCCACGATGGCGATTCCGACGCCAAGGCATGCGAGGACCGCGACCGCGACCAGCGCGGCCTCGCGCCGCGCGAGCGGGGGCCGACCCCGGGCCCCCCGACCCCGGACCCCGAGGATCGAGGAGACCGGGCGAGGCGTCGTCACCGTCATCCGCCGACCTCCGTCCCGAGCGCGGTGGTGGGGCGTCGCAGGAGCGCCCCGATCAGCCAGGACGCCTCCGGCGCGCGCAGCAGCCGCTGCACGCCGAGGTAGCTCGCGCCCGCCACGAGGCAGGCCGCGACGGCCCCCCCGAGGACGGCCACGTGGCCGTGCGTGTGCCCCAGCAGCGGGGTGGCCACCGCGAGCGGGGCCGCCATCACCGCGGCGGCGAGCACCGCGCGGGCCAGCGCGGGCGCGAGTCGCTCGGCGGTGGCGGGCAGCACACGATTGAGGATGCGCACGCAGTGCACCGCGGCGACCACCGCCGCCACCGACACCCCCGCGCCCGCGACCGCGACCACGGCCGGTCCGTCAACCGTGACCGCGACCGCGAGGCCCGCGAGGCAGACGAGGGTCTTCAGCAGCATCGAGCGCAGCGGCGAGCGGGTGTCCCCGCGCGAGTAGCAGGAGTAGGTGGCCACGAGGTAGACGGTCTGACCGACTACCCCCGGGGCGAGCGCGACGAGGGCCACGGTGACCAGCAGCTCGCCGCCGCCCTGCGCCATCCGCCCGAACGACGTCGCGGCGGCCAGCACGGGTGCGAGGACGGCGAGGACGACCGCCGCGGGGACGCTCACGAACACCGCGAAGCTCAGGCCCCGGACCGCGGTGTCGCGGAAGTCGGCCCCCGCGTCTGCTCGGTGCAGCCGCGAGAGCCGGGGCAGCAGGGACAGCGCGATCGGGGTCGCGCCCAGCGCGATCGGCAGGAAGAAGAAGTTCGCCGCGAGCTGATAGCCAACCACGCCGCCGGCGACGCGGTTGACCACCACCAGCACCGCGATCAGCTGCACGGCATCGAGGGCGGCCTGGGCCAGGGCGGGGACCGAGCGACGGCCGAGGGCCCGCACGTCGGCGTCGCGCCAGCCCGCGTGCGGACGCAGCCCGACCCCCGCCCGGCGCGCCCCGAACCACTGCGCGGCGGCGTGCAGGGCGACCGCCGCCGTCGTCCCGCACCCGAGCAGCAGCAGCTCCCCCACCGGGATGTCGAGGGAGCTCGTCGCGGGGAACAGGACCCACGTCGCGGCGAGCACCGCGATGCAGCCGAGGTTCTCCACCGCGGGGGCCGCGGCGCCGAGCGCGAATCGGCGGTGGGCGTTCATGACCGCCAGCGAGCAGGCCACCACGGCGTACAGGGCGACCTGTGGCAGCAGCATCAGCAGGAACCACCGCGCGAGGGCGGCCTGCGCCCCGGCGACCGCGGACGCCGGCGACCCGAGTGTGCCCAGCTCGAGCAGCCAGGGGGCCACGAGCAGAGCGAGCGGCACCATGACCAGGACCCCGAGCAGGGCCAGGCCGAGCGCGCCGCCGGCGAGGCGCTCGCAGGCGCGGCGGTCACCCGTGTCGATGTGCCCCACGAGCGCGGGGACGAGCAGCGACGAGACCAGCGACCCGGCGAGCAACCCGTAGTAGATGATGTTGGGCAGCAGGTTGGTGGCCTGGTAGGTGTTGCCCAGGAATGTCGGCCCAAGTACCGCGGCGGTCACCGCCACCCGGACGAAGCCGGTGGCGCGGCTGACCAGCGTCCACGACGCCACCACCACGGAGTCGCCGACGGCGCCGGTGGGCCGGGCGAGCTCCGGGTCGGGGGCGGGCCGCGCGCCGATCTCGCCGGTCATCGGGCACGACCCTGCGGCACGAGGAACACGCCGACGGTGCGCACCAGGATGCGCAGGTCGAGCAGCAGCCCGCCCGTCCGGACGTACTGCACGTCGAGCTCCAGCGCCTGGGTCATGGTCAGCGCGCTGCGCCCGCCCGCCTGCCACAGACCGGTGAGACCCGCCGGGACGGCGAAACGCACGTGGTGGTCAGGGCGCAGCAGCTCGAACTCCCACGGCAGCATCGGGCGCGGGCCGACCAGGGACATGTCACCGACGAGGATGTTGAAGAGCTGGGGCAGCTCGTCGAGGCTGGTCCGGCGCAGCATCCGGCCCAGCCGGGTCACCCGCGGGTCCCCGCCGAGCTTGTGGATCCCGTCGCCCTCGGCCGAGAGCTCGCCGGCGGCCAGCAGCGCAGTGACGTAGCGCCGGTGCAGCTCGTCGCTGCAGCCCAGCGTCATCGTCCGGAACTTCAGGATGCGGAACCGGCGCCCGTACTGGCCGAGGCGGGTCTGCCGGAACAGCGCCGGACCGGGAGAGGTCACACGGACGAGGACCGCGATGACGAGCAGCAGCGGGGAGAGCACGACGACGCCGGCGCAGGCGACGAGGAGGTCGAGGGTCCGCTGCGCCACCCGGCGCCCACGGGGCCGCTCGACGCCCGCCCCGAGGGCCCGCACACTCCCGACGTCACCGACCACCGTCGCTCCTCCCCCCGTCCCAGTCGGCCACGGCGACACAGACGGCCTCCACCTGGTCGTCGGTCATGTGCGGGAAGATCGGCAGCGAGACGATCCGCGCCGCCTGGGTCTCGGCCACGGGCAGCGGGCCGTCGGCGAACCGCCGGAAGGGGCCCTGGAGGTGGCACGGGACGGGGTAGTGGACCGAGGTCGCGACGTCACGGCGTGCCAGGAAGGCGCGCAGCCCGGCGCGGTCGTCGGTCAGCGCGACCGCGAGGTGGTGCACCGGGGCGGCCCCGGGGTCGACCTCGACCAGCCGCACGCGGCCGTCGCCGAACGCCTCCCGGTAGCGGTCCGCAACGACCCGTCGGGCGGTGGTCCACCCGTCGAGCCGCGCGAGCTTCGCGGACAGGACGGCGGCCTGCAGGGTGTCCATCCGGCTGTTGGTGCCGACCAGGTCGTGCGCGTCGTGGCGGCCCGCGGCGCGCCCGTGGTTGCGCAACGACCGCACGGCGGCGGCCAGCGCCGGGTCGGAGGTGACGACCGCGCCCGCGTCGCCGAAGGCCCCGAGGTTCTTGCCCGGGTAGAAGCTGAAGCACCCGAGCCGGCCCATCGAGCCCGCCGGCCGCTCCCGCCACGTGGCGCCGTGGGCCTGGGCGGCGTCCTCGACCACGGGTACGCCGGCGCGAGCGGCGACGGCATCGAGC
>JAVXWR010000528.1:0-10868 GCA_032230725.1 Actinomycetota bacterium | reverse complement strand
GGGGCGCGGGCAGGTCCCGGGCGTTCGTCCACCCCGACAGCGGCCACGGCAGCGTCGAGATCCGGCCCTTGCGCCCGGCGAGCACGCGCCCCACCCCGAGCGCCCGCTCCGCGAGCTTGAACCGGCCCGGCGTCGTCATGGCGATCGCCGCGGCGTGCATCGCGATGTCCTGACCGGTCGGCCGGGTGTGGGCGTCGACGGCGGCGGCGCGCTGCTGCACGAGCAGGTGCGGGATGTCGATGCGCACCGGGCAGGCGTCGAAGCACGCCCCGCACAGCGACGACGCGTAGGGCAGCGACGCGTTCACGTCGTCGGGCCCGGAGATACCGGTGAGCTGCGGCGAGAGCACCGCGCCGATGGGGCCCGGGTAGACCGAGCCGTACGCGTGACCGCCCGTGCGCT
Organism: Actinomycetota bacterium; assembly: GCA_032230725.1. Lineage (GTDB taxonomy): Bacteria > Actinomycetota > Actinomycetes > Mycobacteriales > Pseudonocardiaceae > Actinomycetospora. The sequence continues at coordinate 10,466 of JAVXWR010000528.1, read as the reverse complement.
CGTACACCGGGCAGACGTTCAGGCACGCCGAGCAGCGGATGCAGTGCAGCGCCGTCCGCCCGTCGGGCGAGGCGAGCACGTTCGAGCGGCCGTTGTCGAGCAGCACCAGGTGGAAGGTCTGCGGCCCGTCGCCGGGCGTGACCCCGGTCCAGGTGGAGGTGTAGGGGTTCATGCGCTCGCCGGTGGAGGAGCGCGGCAGCAGCTGCAGGAACACCTCGAGGTCGCTCCACGTGGGGACGACCTTCTCGACGCCCATCACGGTGATCAGCGTCTCGGGCAGCGTCAGGCACATCCGCCCGTTGCCCTCGGACTCGACGACCGAGATCGTCCCGGTGTCGGCCACCGCGAAGTTGACCCCCGAGATCCCGACCTTCGCCGCCAGGAACCGCCGCCGCAGGTGCGACCGGGCGGCCATGGCGAGCTTGCGGGGCTCGTCGGTGAGATCGGGGTCCACGCCGGGCATCTCCCGCAGGAAGATCTCGCGGATCTCGGCGCGGTTGCGGTGGATGGCCGGGACGAGGAAGTGCGACGGCCGGTCGTGCGAGAGCTGCACGATCAGCTCGGCGAGGTCGGTCTCCAGCGCCGCGATCCCGGCGCCCTCGAGCGCCTCGTTGAGCCCGGTCTCCTGGGTGGCCATCGACTTGACCTTGACGACCTCGTCGGCGCCGGTCCCCCGGACCAGGTCGACGACGATGCGGTTGGCTTCCTCGGCGTCGCGCGCCCAGTGCACGACGCCGCCGCGCTCGCTGACCCGCGACTCGAGCTCGACGAGAAGCTCCGGCAGCCGCGTCATGGTGTCGGCCTTGATCGCCTCGCCGGCGAGGCGCAGCTCCTCCCAGTCGTCGAGCTCGGCCACCACCCCGGCGCGCTTGGCCCGGATGGTGCGCGTGGCGTGCCCGAGGTTGCGGCGCAGCTGGGTGTCGGCGAGCGCGCGGTGCGCCGCGGCCGGGAAGGACTCGGTGCCGCGCAGGTGCCCGTGGGGGTCGGAGGCGACGGTCGGCATGCCCAGCGGGACGGTGGTCACGGGCGCACCTCCGCGTTCTTCCCCGTCGCTCCGCTCGCCCCGGCACGGTCGAACACGAAGTCCCGAGACTCGTCGCGCCGATCCGTACTCGCCAGGATCTCGGCGAGGTGCACCGTCCGGACCCCTGAGCGCAGCCGCGAGAGCCCGCCGCCGATGTGCATCAAGCACGAGGAGTCCCCAGCGGTGCACACCTCGGCCCTCGACGAGAGCACGCCCGCCATCTTGTCGGCCAGCATCGCCGTCGAGGTCTCCGCGTTCTTCACCGCGAACGTGCCGCCGAACCCGCAGCAGACCTCGGCGTCGGGCAGCTCCACCAGCTGCAGTCCGCGCACGGCGCGCAACAGGGCCAGCGGCTTGTCGCCGACCCGCAGCATCCGCAGCGAGTGGCAGGTCGGGTGGTAGGTGACGCGGTGCGGGTAGTAGGCGCCGACGTCGGTCACGCCCAGCACGTCGACGAGCAGCTCGGAGAGCTCGTAGGTCCGCGCGGCGCCCGCTTCGGCCGCCCGCGCCAGGCCCTCGTCACCTGCCCGGCGGGCGACCATCGCGTGCTGGTGCCGGACGCAGCCGACGCAGGAGCCCGACGGCGCGACGATCGCCTCCACCCCGTCGTCGAGGGCCCGGCCGAACACCTCGACGTGGTGGCGCACCACCGGCAGCGCCGTGTCGAGGTAGCCGGTGTTGACGTGCATCTGCCCGCAGCAGGTCTGGTCGGCCGGGAACACCACCTCGTGCCCCAGCCGCTCCAGCAGCTCGACGGTGGCGATCGGGGCCCGCGGGAACAGCGCGTCCCCGAGGCAGGTCGCGGCGACGGCGATCCGCATCGGCAGCCCCCTCTCCCACGACGGCGGTGCTCCGCCGGGAGTCTGCCCGTCGCGCGAGCCGTGCGCTCGTCCGCGGGCGGGGGAGTCGCTACGCGGCCCGGCCGCCGGTCCTCGGAGAACCTGCGCGCGACGCAAACACCACGGCCGACCCGGGGCACGATGCTGGAGAAACCTGCGCGCGACGCACACAGAATGGCGAGCTCGGGCCCCTCGGGGCGCAGCCCGCCCCGCGGCCACTCGCGCGCGGACGACGAGTGTGCGCGGCGCGTCGGTTCCGCCAGCACCGTGCGCGGTTCCCCGCAGATCGTGTGCGCGGCGGTCCCGGCGGCACCCGGGACGATCAGCCGACGCGCGCGACCACCGGCTCGGCCGGACGCGACTCGGCCGACCGCGGCCGGGCGGACACCGTCGGCACCGGGCCGGAGGCGGGCGAGACGCGCGGGGCGGGGCAGCCGTCGTCGGGCTGCGGGCCGCGCGTGAGCTCCAGCGTCATGGGCTCGAAGCCGAGGAGGCGCTGGAAGTCACGGGCCTCGGTGTCGAGGAAGAGGGCCGTGTCGACGGCGAGGTGGCGCACCCCGCGCGCCGCGAGCTCGGCCACGAGGTGCGCGGAGAGCAGGTAGCGCGCCGGTCCGGCCGCCCGCGCGGGGGCGGCGAGCAGCAGGTCGAGGCGGGCGAAGGGCCCGTCGACGGAGGTCAGTGCGACGACCTCGGTGACGTCGTCGGCGTCGCGGGCGAGCCAGGCGGCGACGAGCCCGGACTGCAGATCCGCGCGCACCGTCTCGACGAGGTCCTCCTCGCCGCGCGCGCGCAGCACCGCGGAGATGCGGACCTCGGCCTCGACGCGGCCCATGCGACGGCACGTGACGCCGGCCTCGGCGGCCCGCGCGGTGTTGACCCGCACCGCCTGCCGGGCCGGGCCGCCCAGGTAGTCCTCGCCCTCGGTCGGCAGGGTCAGCACCGAGACCGCGAGCCGGCACGGGATGCCGTGGCGGTGCCCGCCGTACTTGGCCTCCATGCGGTCGCCGAGCGCGGTGGGCGAGCAGCTCACCGCGACCTGCGGGAGCTCGGCGAGCACCGGCAGGCGATCGCGCAGCGCGGGCACCGCGCAGGCCACCGTCGCCGCCGCGCGCCGCACCCGCCCCGGCGCACCGTCCTGCGCCCGCAGGGCCTCGCCGAGACGCACGAACTCCGGATTCGCCAGCCCGCTGCTCACACACGCCCCCGTCGATCGTGTCGCCGTGGGAAGTGGTTCCCACGCTGTCCACTCACGACAACGGCGCGTCCGTATGGTCTTCCTGATACTCCGAACGGCTCACAAGCCGTCTGCGCCGTTCAGACCACTCGACCAGGTGACAACCAACCCGGTCAGCTCGCGCGGGGCTGAACCGCCCCGCTGCGTCCGGGGGCCACCGGCGCCTCGCGACGCGAGCGGGCCGACGGGAAGGGCATGGTCCGGATCTCGTCGTCCCGGTCGTCGAGCGGGGTCTCGTCGACACCGTGGGTGTGCAGCCACAGCCACGCGAGCCACCCGCTCGCGGCGACCCCGACGAAGCTGATGAGCCGGTAGAGCAGGACGGCGGCCAGCGCCGGCTTCGAGGGCACGCCACCGGCGACGAGGGCCGCGAGCAGGGCGCCGTCGACCAGGCCGAGGCCGCCGGGGAGGAAGGCCGCGCTCGAGGCGGCGGTCGCGGCGGCGTAGGCGAGGAGCACCAGCGAGATCGTCATGCCGTTCGCGCCCACCGCGACGCAGCACGCCGCGAGGCACGCGATGTCGAGCAGCCAGTTGAAGAGCGCGGCGAGGCCCACGACGACCCGGCCGCCGCCGCGCAGCTCGATGAGAGCGAGACCCTCGATCTGGGTGGTCAGCTCCGCGACGCCGGTCTCGCGCGGGCGGCGACGCACCCGGTTGACCAGGCGCAGCCCGCCGATGCCGACCGCGGTGATCACACCCGGACGGCGGCTCACGACGACGATGACGGCGCCGAGCGCGACGACCCCGGCCAGCTGCAGCAGCTGCGGTCCGAGCGTGGTGGCGCGCCCGTTGACCACGAGCGCGGACCCGACCGCGATCCCGGCGAGCGCGAGGCTCGCCGCCACCCCGCCGGCGACCATCGTCCAGGTGGTGATCGGTCCGCTGGCACCCCAGCTGCGGCGTTTGCGGAACGTGTAGGCGGTGGACAGCGCCGCGCCCCCCGGCACGGTGAGGTGCAGCGCGTTGGCGGCGAGCGTGACGAGCACGACCGCCCGGAAACGCACGTGCACCGCGGCCGCGCGCAGGAGCCGGTGGTGCAGCAGGGAGAACGCGAGGATCGAGCCGGCCTCGAACGCGATCGCGAGGACGACCCAGAGCACGTCCGCCGAGGCGAGCGCGGCACCGGCGGCGTGGATCGTCGGGGCGATCCAGATGCACCCGACGGCGAGCGCGGCGACCACGACGACGGCGGCGACGATGCGGGCGACGCGTCCGGCGGCGATACGGCGCGTCTCGCGCACCACGCCCTCGACCGTCACGCCCACACCCCCCACTGTCCTCCATCAGCCACCTCGACGGGACGCCGGGGCGTGGCGACCTGCGTCGCAGGGGCCCGGATCGCCGCTCCCGTCCGGTTCGACACGTCGTGATCGTCACGCGAGATCGAGACGCCACCAGCAGCACTCGTCGTCACGACCCGGGTCCCGGACGAAGCCGGTCCGCGCGAGCACCGTCGCCGACGCCCCGGGCCACGGGTCGGTGCGGGCCACCACCCGGCGCAACCCCGCCGTGCGGGCGCGGGCCACCCAGGCCCGCACCGCCGCCGTCGCGATCCCGCGGTTCCGGAAGGCGGGCGCGACCTGGTAGCCGACCTCGACCTCGCCGTCGCAGGGCGGCCCGGTGAACCCGCCCATGCCCACGACCGTCCCGCCGTGGACGAGCAGGTGCGTCAGCCACGCCGGGTCGACCCCCGCCTCGAGCGCCTCGACGGTCGGTCCGAGGGCGCCGGGCACCGCCCAGCCCGGCGCGAGGCGCAGCCCGAAGCGCGCCACGAAGTGCTCGGGTTCGAAGGCGAGCGTCACCGCCTCCTCGACGCGGCACGGGCGGACCTCCACTCCCCCGACGAGGTGGATGCCACGCGACCCGCGAGCGACCACAATCGGCTCCCATGGGAACCCTCTGGCACCCCTTCTCCGACATGGCCGCCGTCCGCGACCACGAGTTCGTCGTCGACCACGCCGACGGCGTCTGGGTGTACGACGAGGCCGGCCGCGCCTATCTCGACGGCTGCGCGAGCCTCTGGTACGCGAACGTCGGCCACGGGCGGACCGAGATCGTCGACGCCGCGATGAAGCAGATGGGACAGCTCGAGGCGTACTCGTGCTTCGCCGACATCGCGAACCGGCCGGCCCTGGAGCTCGCCGACCGGCTCTCGGCGCTCGCCCCCATGAGCCCGGGGGAGACCAAGGTGTTCTTCGGATCCGGGGGCGCCGACGCGATCGACACCGCGGTGAAGATGGCCCGCGGCTACTGGCAGGCCCGGGGCGAGCACCAGCGGGTCCACGTCGTCTCCCGCGAGACCGGCTACCACGGCACGCACGGCTACGGGACCTCGATCGTCGGCATCCCGGCCAACCGCGAGGGCTGGGGCGTGCTCGCCGGCGAGAACACGGTCGCGCCGCAGGACCTCGAGGGCGTCGAGAAGGTGTTTGCGGACGTCGGGGCGGAGCGGATCGCGGCCTTCGTCATGGAGCCCGTGACCGGCGCGGGCGGGGTGCACATCCCGCCGCCGGGCTACGTCGAGGGCGTCGCGCAGCTCTGCCGCGACCACGGCGTGCTGCTCGTCATCGACGCGGTGATCTGCGGGTTCGGGCGGCTGGGCACCTGGTTCGGGATCGAGCGCTACGGGGTCGAGCCCGACCTGGTCACCTTCGCGAAGGGCGTGACGTCGGGCTACCTGCCCCTCGGCGGGGTCCTGGTGTCCCCGGAGGTGGCGGCCCCCTGGTGGACGACGCCGGGCGAGCGCACCCTGCGCCACGGGCCGACCTACTCCGGGCACCCGACGTGCTGCGCGGCCGGTCTCGCGACGCTGGACGTCTACGAGCGCGAGGGCCTCATCCCGCGCGGCCGGGAGCTCGAGGGCGCCCTCGAGGCGGCGCTGGCGCCGCTGCGCGAGCACCCGTACGTCGCCGAGGTCCGCGCCGGGACCGGGCTGCTCGCTGCCGTGGAGCTCACCCCCGACGTCCTCTCGTCGGTGCGCGACGCGCCGAACGCGCTGCTGCGCGGCGCCCGCGAGGCCGGGGTGCTCGTGCGCGGCCTCGGCAAGGGCGTGGCGGTGTCGCCGCCGCTGACCGTCACCGAGGACGAGATCCGTCTGCTCGGCGAAGGGATCCGCGCCGGGCTGGACGTGCTGCCGGTGGAGCCGCCCGTCCCGAGCGCGCCCGGCGCGTAGGCGCGTGCGGATGCCCGAGCGCGACGTCTTCCTCGCCGACTGCCCCGCGCGGTCGGCCCTGGAGCTGATCGCCGACACGTGGTCAGTCGTCGTCCTTGTCGGTCTCGCCCACGGGCCGCAGCGGTACTCGTGGCTGCTGGCGCGGGCCGGCGGGATCAGCAAGCGGATGCTCACCCGGACCCTGCGACGGCTCGCCGCGGCCGGGCTGGTCGACCCGCCGGCGGTCCGGGGCGGAGCCTACCGGCTCACCGACCTCGGGACATCGCTGCTCGGCCCGCTCACCGCCCTGACCGCCTGGGCCGAGGAGCACGCGGGCGAGCTCGCCTGACTCGCGGCGCGAGGGAACACGGGGGTCCCCTCGGCCTCCCTACCGTCGTGCCCACACGTCCCGAGGGCAGGGGGTTTCGCGATGGCACGACGGTTGGTCGTGGTGGTGGCCGGAGCGACCGGTCACGTCGGCTCGGAGGTGACCTCCGCCCTCGTGGCGCGGGGTCACGTGGTGCGGGCGCTCTCCCGACGGGGGATGGCGTCCGAGGGTGCGACCGGCGTCGTCGGGGACCTCGGCGACCGCGCCGGGGTCGCGCCGGCGTGGCGCGAGGCGGACGCGGTCTTCCTGCCCGCCGGCTACCCGGACGTGCCCGGACTGCTCGCCGACATGCGGGCGGCCGGCGTCGGCCGGGTCGTCGTCCTCTCGACGGGTGCGGTCGTCGGCGGCGACCTGGACAACGCCGTGACCCGGTCCAACGTCGTGACCGAGGCCGCGGTCCGCGACTCCGGGATGTCGTGGACCGTCCTACGGCCCAGCGGTTTCATGTCGAACACGCTCGCCTGGGTGGACGCGCTGCGCGACGGCGACGTGGTGGTCGAGCCCTTCGCCGACGTGCCGGTCGCGGTGATCGACCCGGCCGACATCGGCGAGGTGGCCGCCGTGGCGCTCACCGAGCCGGGTCATGACGGCCGCAGTCATCGCCTCACCGGGCCGGAGGCGCTCCTGCCCGCCGACCGACTCGCCGTCCTCGGGGACCTGCTCGGTCGGGACCTGCGCCTGGAACCCGAGCCCGACGACGCGGCCCGCGCCCGGATGGTCGCGACGACGCCCGCCGAGGTGGTCGACGCGTTCTTCCGGTTCTTCCGGGGTGGCGAGTACGACGACTCGGGGACGACCCCCACCGTCGAGCGGATCCTCGGGCGCCCCCCGCGGACGTTCCGGGAGTGGGCGTCCAGGTGCCTCCACACCTACAACCAGCCACGGCGCCTGAAGACGAGGTAGAGCACCACCGAGGCGACGATCATCAGCGCGATCGCGAACGGGTAGCCGTACTCCCAGTGCAACTCGGGCATGTTGTCGAAGTTCATCCCGTAGATCGCGCCGATCAGCGACGGGGTGAACAGGATCGCCGCCCAGGAGGAGATGCGCTTCACCTCTTCGCCCTGGGTCAGGCTGTTCGCCGAGAGCTGGCGCATCTCCTCGTTCTGGCGCTGCCCGACCAGCGCGGAGTTCACCGTGAGCAGGCGCTCGAGGAGCTGGCGGTAGCCGTCGGCGGCCTCGACCGCCTGCTCGACGTGGTCGGCGACGTCGCGCAGGTTGCGGTGCAGGCCGACGATCGCGGAGTCGGACTCGTCGGAGGTGTCGTCGAGCAGGGTGCGCAGCATCGCGCGCAGCGGGTCGGTGGCGCGCTGGAACTCGATGACCTCGCGGGAGAGTCGGTAGATGCGCTGCGAGACGTCGGGGTCGCCCCCGAACACCTCGCTCTCGATCTGGTCGATGTCGCGGCGTAGCTCACTGATCACCGGCGCGTAGTCGTCGACGATGCGGTCGAGGATGCCGTAGAGCACGGCGCGCGGGCCGATCGCGAGCAGGTCCGGGTCGGCCTCGAGGCGGCGGCGCACGTCGGCCAGGTCGGGGCGCTCGGCGTGCCGGATGGCGACGACGAAGTCCGACCCGAGGAAGAGGTGGATCTCGCCCACCTGGACGTCCTCGTCCTCCTCGACGTACCAGGCGGGACGCAGGACGACGAACTCGATGTCGTCGTAGCGCTCGATCTTGGGGCGCTGGTGCGCGGTCACCGCGTCCTCGACGGCGAGGTCGGGCAGTGCGAATTCGCGGGCCAGGCGATCCATCTCGGCGTCGTCGGGGCGCAGCAGGCCGATCCAGGCGAAGTCGGAGCCCGACGGGGCCCGCCCGTCGCGCGACTCCTCGTCGCGCAACAGGTGCAGGGCCCCGTCGAGGGAATCCGGCTCGGCCTCCCGGTGTCCGGCCCGGTACACCGCGTTGTCGACGACGCTCATGCCCGGGCGGGTACCCGCACGGGAGCGGATTTCGTCGCCGGGGCGGACCGGTTCGCTCACAGGACGCCGCGGCTCAGCGCAGGAAGTCCAGCAGGTGCCACCTGGCGTTTCCTCCTCGTGGTGGATCGATTGTCCACAACCGAGATACCCGTGATCGCGGACGCGGCACGCGGCGGTCAGCCGGTCGAGGCGATCGGGACGACCTTGCGGCCGGAGGCCGGCGCGACGATGGGCTGGATCGTCGGGTGGTCCGGTACCGACGACGTCGGGCGCGGCTTCGGTGCGGGGGCGGCCGGTGCGGGGCTCGCGGCGACCTGGCTCGCGGTGGTCGCGTCGTCGGACGAGTCGCCGCCCGAGCCGTAGGCGTCGGACGAACCGTCGCCGGAGGCGCACGCGGACCCGTCGGCCAGGTCGACGTCGCCCAGCACGTCGCACCAGGCCTGCGCGGCGCGACCGCGCTCCGACGCCTGCTCGGCGTCGGAGTCCCACCCGGTGTCCGACCCGCTCGAGGAACGGGACCCGTGGCCCTGCGAGTGACCCGACCCGCCGTGGCCGGAGCCGTCGGTGGCGAGCGCCGTACCGCCCGTCAGCAGTCCGGTCGCCGCCGTCGTCACCAGCACGGCCGCCATGCCGGCGGTCGCGGTGACCGTGCGTCCCGAGCCGTATCCCACCGTCGAGTGCGCGCCCATGGTGATCCTCCTGCTCCTCGGGAACGACGTCGCCGAACCCGGATCGCGAGTCTCGATTCGGTCACGGATATCCCCGATCGGGCGCACGCACACGTCTCCTCGGGTGGGTGCCTACCCTCGGTGGGGTGGCCCGGTACTACGACGTGCATCCGCAGAACCCCCAACGCCGCACCATCGGGCAGGTGGTGGGGCTCCTGCGCGAGGACGGCCTGATCGTCTATCCGACGGACTCGGGCTTCGCCCTGGGCTGCCGCATCGACGCCCGGGAGGCGGTCGAGCGCATCAAGACGCTGCGCCGGCTCGACGACCGGCACCACTTCACCCTGGTTTGCCGCGACTTCGCCCAGCTCGGGCACTTCGTCGAGGTCTCCAACCCGGTGTTCCGTGCCGTGAAGGCGGCCACCCCGGGCCCGTTCACGTTCATCCTGCCCGCGTCCAAGGAGGTCCCCCGCCGGCTCGCGCACCCCCGCAAGCGCACCGTCGGCGTGCGGATCCCCGACAACGCCGTCGTCCGCGACCTGCTCGACGAGCTGGGCGAGCCGCTGCTCTCGAGCACGCTGCTGTTCCCCGGCGAGACCGAGCCACCCACGGAGGGATGGGACGTGGCCGAACGGGTCGGCAACGCCGTCGACGCCGTCCTCGACTCCGGCGACCAGGTCAAGGAGCCGACCACCGTCGTCGACCTCTCCGGCGCCGAGCCCGAGATCGTGCGCCAGGGCGCCGGCGAGGAGCGGGTCTGGCGCTGGTGAGGTCCGACCTCAGGCGCGCGTGATCTCGAAGCGCACGTCCCGGCCGTCGACCGTGCTCACGGTGGCCCGCAGCGAGACCGGGGCGTTGTTCTGCGTCCCGGTGCACGTGATGCTCGCGCCGATCCGCGCGGGCAGCGGCCCGGGACAGTGCACGGAGCCGGCCGGCAACGGCACGGTCTTCTCGATGGTGCTCTGCACCGAGCCCGCGGTGAGGTCGGAGGACGGCAGCCAGCTCGCGGGCACCCCGACGACCAGCGCGACGGCGAGCGCAGCCTCGGCGAGGGTGAGCACGACGCCGAGGACGACGGCGGCCGTCGCGGCCCCCCGGCCGGTGAGGCGCACCGGGTCGTCGACGGCGGCCGCGGAGCGGGTGATCCGCAGCCGGGCGACGATCCCCAGGGCCAGGCCGACCGGCGGGACCAGGACGGCGAGCACGACGGCGGCGGTCGCGAGCCGCGAGCGCCGGTGGT
>JAVXWR010000525.1:0-3293 GCA_032230725.1 Actinomycetota bacterium | reverse complement strand
GCGTGAGGCGATGCGCTCGCGGAGCTTGCCGACGACCTCCTGCGTGGTGGCGGACCCGAGGTCGGCCATGAGGAGCTGGTCCTCGACCTCCTCCCAGGAGTCCTCGTCGAGGTCCCCGGCGCCGAGCAGGCCCAGCAGGCCGGTGCCCAGCGTCGAGCGCGAGCGGCCCAGCCGGCCCCGCAGGCGCTCGAGGCGCCCCTCGGGCGAGGCAATGGGCTCGCTGGGCGCGAGCGGGGCGTCGTCGGCCGTGGGCGCCGGCACCGGTGGGGCGGGCGGGGGCCCGCCGGCCAGCGGGGGCTCGGGACGTGCGGGCGGGGGCTCGCCGGCGGGCGGGGGCTCGACGAAGGCGGGCGGCTCGACGACGGGGGGATCGGGAGCCGCCTCCGGCTCGGCCACCGGCGGGGCATCCGTGCTGGCGGGCTCAGCGGGCGCCGGTTCCGCGGGCATGGTCTCGACGGGCGTGGCCTCGGAGGGAGGCGTGTCGACCACGGGCGGGGTCTGGACCACGGGCGGGGTCTCGACCACGGGCGGGGTCTGGACCACGGGCGGGGTCTGGACCACGGGCGGGGTCTGGACCACGGGCGGGGTCTCGACAGGGGCGGCCGCGGCCTGCTCGGGCCCGGGCTCCGGGACCGCGGGCCGTTCCCTGGTCGCGGCACCCGCGCCGCCGGCGGAGAAGGAGAAACCGCTCCCCGCCGTGTAGGACCCCTTGGCCGGCTTGGCCCGCTCGGCCTCCTCCGCCTCCTCGCGCAGCGAGATCCGACGTCGCCGCGCGAGGACCAGCCCGACCACGAGCACGACCAGCAGCACGACGACGACGACCGCCACGACGATCCCGGTCAGCACCCCGGGCGAGAGTCCCGTTCCCGGCGCCTGGGCCAGCAGATCGGGACGCGCGGGCCACAGGTCGGGACCCCGGAGGGCGGTGTCGGTCATCGTCGAACTCACCGCACCATCCTGTCAGCCGTGCGGCACGCGAGCCGCCGGTGGACGTCGCGCGCGCACCCCGCCACCTCGACCATGATCACCGCAATGACGAGCCCGTGGACGCCGACCGCCCAGGACCTCGTCGATCCGACGATCATGGACGGGCGCTGTCGCAGCCCCGACGATCAGGGGCACACCCGGCAGGTCGAGGGCCGTCCCGGAGTGCCTGATGTGCCCGTCAACGCGGACGAGGCCCGAGCCCGGACGGTCAGGGGCACGTCCGGCAGGTCCCAGGCCGTCGCGGGATGCCTCCTGTGCCCCTCGCCGGCGACCCGGTCGTCAGGCGAGCAGCGCGAGACCGACCGCGGCCAGCCCGCCGAGCAGCACCAGCGCCGTGAGCAGCAGGCCGAGCAGCGCGACCACCCCGCCCGTCGACTGCGGCACCGGCCCGAGCGAGCCCGGACGGTGGCCCAGCGCGGGGGCGCGGTAGTAGACGTCGACGGTGTGACCCGCGGCCACCGGGACCGCGTCCACGATGCGCCCCCAGCCGTCCCCGCGGTCCACGGCGATCTCCACACGGTGACGGCCGGCGGGCAGCGCGATGTCGGTGCGGCCCCAGCGCAGGTGCAGCGGCAGGTCGTCGACGGTCACGGTGAGGTGGCCCTTCGCGAGCCACGGACAGAGCACGCTGTGGGAGGCGTCGACGACGAGGTGCCCGACCGGGGTCCGGGTGCCGCGCGCGGGCGTCGTCCTGGTGCGACCGCGCGGGACGTAGCGTCCGGGTTGGAGCACCGTCATGCGTCCGACCTCTCCCCGAGAGCCTCGCGTGGTGCCACCACGCCGACCGACCCGACGGTAGGCCGGGCGCCGGTCCGAGGGGATACCCCGGGCGCGTCGTCGTCGGACACGGACGTGTGACCCGATCTGTTACGCAGTGCAACTGGAAGGCAACACTCCGTCACGGAGGCGGGTGGTCACAGCACCGGGGTGGGGTCCGCTCCCGCGAGGGGTCCGGGCGCCTCGCGGCCGCGCAGGCGCTGGGAGACGACCGCGGTGATGCCGTCCCCGCGCATGCTCACCCCGTAGAGGGCGTCGGCGATCTCCATCGTCGGCTTCTGGTGGGTGATGATCACCAGTTGCGACGAGCGCCGCAGGTCGTCGAGCAGCCCGATGAGCCGGCGCAGGTTCGCGTCGTCGAGGGCCGCCTCGACCTCGTCGAGGACGTAGAAGGGCGAGGGCCGGGCGCGGAAGATCGCGACGAGCATGGCCACCGCGGTGAGCGACTTCTCACCGCCCGAGAGCAGCGAGAGCCGCCTGACCTTCTTGCCCGGGGGTCGGGCCTCCACCTCGACTCCCGTGGTCAGCAGGTCGTCCGGGTCGGTCAGCACGAGCCGTCCGTCGCCGCCGGGGAAGAGGACCGGGAACACGGCCTCGAACTCGCGGGCCACGTCGGCGAAGGCCTCGGCGAACACGTCGAGGATGCGGCGGTCGACGTCCGCGACGACCGAGAGCAGGTCCCGCTTCGAGGCCTTCACGTCCTCGAGCTGCGTCGACAGGAAGCGGTAGCGCTCCTCGAGGGCGGCGTACTCCTCGAGCGCGAGGGGGTTGACCTTCCCGAGGGTGCCGAGCTCCTTCTCCGCCCGGCCCGCGCGGCGCTGCTGCTCGGCGCGGTCGTAGGCCAGCGGCGGCGGCATCGTGACCTGCTCGCCGCGCTCGCGGGCCGCGGTCACCTCGGCGACCTCGGCCTCGCTCGGCGGGATCCCGACGTCCGGTCCGTACTCGCGCACGAGATCGTCGAGGCCGATGCCGTAGCGCTCGCCGATCGACTCCTCCAACTGCGCGAGCCGGGTGCGCTGCTCGGCGCGCAGCACCTCGTCGCGGTGCACGGCGTCGGTGAGTCGCTCGAGGGTCTGCTGCAGGCCGCGCAGGCGCTCGCGGGCGCTCTCCAGCTCGGCCGCCCGCGCCTGGCGGCCCGCGGCCAGTCGGTCCCGCTCCCGCGCGGCCCGCGTCACCGACACCGCGATGCGCTCCGTGCCCGCCCGGCCGTGCTCGAGGACCTCGTCGAGCAGGGCCGCCGCCCGGGCCCGCTCCTGCCGCCGCCGCGCGGTCCGCTCCCGCTGCTCGCGTTCGGCCTGTGCCCGGTGCCGCAGCGCCTCGGCCCGGCCCGTCACCGCGCGCGCCCGCTCCTCGGCGGTGCGCAGCGCGAGCCGGCCCTCCACCTCGGCGGCCCGGGCGGCGGTCAGGGCGCCGGACGCGGTGTCCCGCGCCGCGGTGTCCTCCTCGCCGGCGTCCTCACCGTCGGCGTCGGCCTGGTCGGTGGCCATGGCCAGGCGCTCGGTGAGGTCGTCGAGCTCGTCGCGGCGCTC
>JAVXWR010000482.1:0-2855 GCA_032230725.1 Actinomycetota bacterium | reverse complement strand
CCCTCGAGAGGACGCGGCCGGTACTTCCGTCGGCGCCGGGATCGGCGCTCGGCTGCTCGGCCACGTCCACCTCCTCGGTCGTCGCCCTGGGCGAGCTCGGAGACGAAGCCACACCGGGGACGGCCGGCGGGCTGTCGGGGTGGGCCTGGTGTCGCACGTGTCACGCGTCGGTGCGTCCACGTGCGTCTCCGCAATGGGCCATCCTACGGGTCGTCACGGGCGCTGTGCCGCCCGGACGCCCGGGTGACGACGACGTTCAGGGAGTGGGACACGTGCAGTTCGGTCGGTACTTCGAGGAGTTCGAGGTCGGGGCGACGTACAAGCACTGGCCGGGCAAGACGGTGACCGAGTACGACGACCACCTGTTCTGCCTGATCACGATGAACCACCACCCGCTGCACCTCGACAGCCACTACGCCGAGGGCACCCAGCAGGGCCGCAACGTCGTCGTCGGGAACTACGTCTATTCGCTGCTGCTGGGCATGTCGGTCGCCGACGTGTCGGGCAAGGCGATCGCGAACCTCGAGGTCGAGTCGCTGCGCCACGTGAAGCCGGTCTTCCACGGCGACACGATCTACGGCGAGTCGACGGTGCTGGACACGAAGGAGTCGAGCTCGAAGAACGACCGCGGGATCGTGCAGGTCGAGACGATCGGATACAACCAGGACGGCGTCGTCGTCTGCATCTACCGGCGCAAGGTGATGGTCCCCAAGCGTCCGGTCACCGACTCGGACGAGGCCGCCCTCGCCGCCGAGCAGCCGAACCGCCCGGTGCCGCAGGAGCGCTGACTCCTCCCGCGGCGGCCGACCCCGGTCGCCGACGGCCTGCTGGCGGCCCGGTGCGTGACCCCGACGGGTTACGCTCTGCGTGTTCCACCCGGGGCAGGAGGGGAGGGCGCCGTGCTGGCACCTCGCGAGGTCGACGAGTACGTCCTGCCGACCGAGCGGCGGGTCATCCGCTTCCGGCGCCACTGGGTCGTCATCGTCAACGAGGTCGTCCAGGCGACGGTGCTGATGGTGATCCTCATGGTCGCCGCGCACCTGCTCCCCGACGGCCCGGTGCTCTCGAACATGCTCTGGTACGGCGGCCTGCTCGTGCTCATCAAGGCCTGCTACAAGGTCAGCGAGTGGTGGGTCGAGAAGGTCGTCATCACCGACAAGCGCGTGATGCTGACGCAGGGCGTCTTCACGCAGCGGGTCGGCATGATGCCGCTCGGCAAGGTCACCGACCTGACCTTCGAGCGGACGCTCAACGGCCGCATGCTGGGCTACGGGACGATGATCATCGAGTCCGCCGGCCAGATCCAGGCGCTCAGCCGTATCTCGTACCTTCCCGACCCCGAGGAGGTCTACGAGGCGATCTCCGAGCTCGTCTTCGGGGAGAAGCGCCAGACCCCCTCGCGGCCCTGACAACCGTGCCCGCCTCCCACCCGCCCATGATCGACCTCCACCTGCACTCGAACGCCTCCGACGGCACCGACGACCCGGCCGACGTCGTCCGCCTGGCCGCCGCGGCGGGCGTCACCACGCTCGCGCTCACCGACCACGACACGACGGCCGGGTGGGACGAGGCGGCGCGCGCGGTGCCGACCGGTGTCCGGCTCGTCCGCGGGGCCGAGTTCTCGACGACGGCCCCCGACGGCCGGGGCGGGGAGGTCACCGCCCATCTCCTGGGCTACCTGTTCGACCCGGCGGACCCGGCGATCCTGGCCGACCAGGAGCGGCTGCGCGGCGAGCGCGGCCGGCGGATCGGGGTGATGACCGAGCGGCTGCGCGCCGACGGCTACGACGTCGACCCCGCGGCGATCGCGGCGCGTACCGGGGCCCCGGTCGGCCGCCCGCACCTCGGGCGGGCGCTCGTGGAGATCGGCGCGGTGTCCTCGGTCCCGGAGGCGTTCGAGTCGTTCCTGGCCAAGGACGGGAAGTACTACGAGCCGAAGGCCGACACCCCGATCGCGGAGGCGATCGCCATGATCCGCGCGGCCGGCGGGGTCGCGGTCTGGGCGCACCCGTGGGCCCGGAAGAAGGGCGCGATCGTCGAGGAGTCGGTCATCGAGGAGATGGCCGCGCTCGGGCTCGCGGGCACCGAGGTCGACCACCCCGACCACGCCCCGCAGGACCGCGCCCGGCTGCGGTCGCTGGCCCACGACGTCGGCCTGATCATCACCGGTTCCAGCGACTACCACGGCGGCAACAAGGAGACCCCGATCGCGGCGGAGACGACCGTCCCGGAGGCCCTCGACGCGCTCGTCGCGCAGGCGACCGGTGCGGAGGTCGTGCACGGCGGGCAATAGGCTGGAGGCGATGAGCGGGCTCCCCGGGCGAGCGGAGCGACGGGTGGATGTGCAACTGCGTCTCCAGGACATGCCCTCTCCACTGATCAAGGTCACCCCCGCCCGCCTCGGCACCTGGGACGACTGCCGGCGGCGCTACCGCATGACCTACCTGGACCGCCCGAGTCCGCCCCGGGGCGGCGCCTGGGCCCACGCGACCCTCGGCGCCGTCGTCCACAACGCGCTGCGGTCCCTCTTCGAGCTGCCCGTCGCCCGCCGGGGGGCCGAGCGGGCCGCCGCCCTCGTGGAGCGCCACTGGTCGTCGGAGGGATTCCGCGACGACGACCAGGCCGGCGCGTACCGGAGGCGGGCCCAGGACTGGGTCGCGCGCTACGCCGACGAGCACGGCGCCGCGGTCGGCGAGCCGCTCGGGGTGGAGCGCTGGGTGGCCGCGCCGGTCGGCGGGATCGTCGCCGAGGGCCGCGTCGACCGCATCGACGCGGGCGTCGCCGACGACGGCTCCCGCGAGGCCGTCGTCGTCGACTACAAGACCGGGCGGTGGGTCCCCGACGCCGACGACGCC
>JAVXWR010000473.1:0-20543 GCA_032230725.1 Actinomycetota bacterium | reverse complement strand
ACCCGGTCCGGCGCGACCGGCCCGCGGCCCTGGACGGCGACGACGTGCTCCTGCTCGCCGCCGAGCACGCCGCCACCATCGTCGGGGTGCTCCTGGGCCGCGAGCGGGTGCTCGCGGCCGCTGCCGGCCATGTCCGGGACGACCTGCTCTCCGGGCTGCTGCTCGACCGCGCGCGCTCGGCCGCCGAGGCGGCGCAGTGGGCCGAGCACGTGGGGTTCGACGTCGGCGTCGCCCACCGGGTCCTCGTCGTCGTGCCGCACACCGGGGAGGCCGGCCCGGTCGAGGCCGGGGCCGGCATCGCCCGCCCGCCGCTGCTCGCCGAGGCCCGGGACCGGCTGGCGCGGCTCGTCCCCGGGGTCCTCGCCGTCGTACGCGACCACGAGGTGGTCGCCCTCGTGCCGTCCTCCGCCGACCCGATCGCCGTCGGGACCGCCACCGCGACCGCCCTCGGCCGGGGCCGCGTCCCCGACGGGCCCTGGCCGGTGACGGTGGCCCTGGGCCGCGAGGTCGACGACGTCGCCGGGCTGCCCCGCTCCTACGACCAGGCACGCCGCACCGTCGAGGCCGCCCGGCGCCTCGGGCGGGAGGGTAGGCTGCTGCGCTTCGACGACCTCGGGGTGCACCGGCTGCTCCTGCAGGTCCCCGACCCCGAGGACGCCCGGACCTTCGCGCGGGAGGTGCTCGGCCGCCTCGCCACCGACTCGTCCGAGCGCACCGTGGAGCTCGTCCGCACCCTCGCCCGTTACTTCCGCGAGGACGGCAGCCCGCAGCGCACCGCGAAGGCCCTCTCGGTGCACCCGAACACCGTCGGGTACCGGCTGCGGCGCGCCGAGGAGCTCTCCGGGCTGGCCCTGGAGCGCTACCAGGACCGCCTCGCCGCCCAGGTCGCCCTCGAGATCCTCGGGTGGATGGAGTGAGGGGGTTCGCCGACGAGCTCGCCGCGCGCCCGCTGCTGGGCGACGGCGCGATGGGGACCCTCGCCCAGGCGACCGGGGCCCGCGTCGAGTCGGCCGGCAGCGAGCTGGCGCTCTTCGCTCCCGACCTGGTCGGGGCGCTGCACCGGCGCTACCTCGACGCCGGGGCCGAGGTGCTGCAGACCCACACCTACGGCGCGAGCCGGCTGCGCCTGGCCCGCCATGGTCTGGGTGCCCGCGTCCGCGACGTCAACCTCGCCGCCGCGCGCCTGGCCCGCGAGGTCGTCGACGACGGGGCGCCGTCGCGACCGGTGTACGTCGCGGGGTCGGTGTCCCCGGCGACCTCGCCGCGGGCCGCGGGCCCGCCCCCGGAGGCCGCGCTGATCCGCGCCGCGATCCGCGAGCAGGTCGCCGCCCTCGACGAGGGCGGGGTCGACCTGCTGGTGCTCGAGACGTTCGCGCACGTCGAGGAGCTCGTCGAGGCCCTCGGGGCGGCGCGGGAGGCCAGCGCCCTGCCGATCGTCGCCCAGGCCACCTTCGTCGACGAGGACGGCGCCCCGGTGACGACCCACGGCGAGACCCCGGAGCAGGTCGCCACGGCCGTCGGCGCGCTGCGCCCCGTCGCCGTCGGGACGAACTGCACGCTCGGGCCGCAGGGGCTGCTGACCGTGGTCCGGCGGATGGCCGCGGCGGTCCCGGACGGCGTCCTGGTCAGCGCCCTGCCCAACGCCGGGATGCCCCACGTCGTCTCCGACCGCTCGGTGCGCTTCGCCTCCGACACCGCGCACTTCGGCCGGTACGCCGCCCACTACGTCGCCTCGGGCGCCCGCCTGGTCGGCGGGTGCTGCGGCACGACGCCCGCGCATGTCGCCGCGGCGGCGGCCGCGCTCGCCGCGGCACCGGACCCGCTGCTGCTCGAGGCCTCGGCCGCCCCGGCACGCCCCGTCGTCACCGTCGGCGGGGGGCGTGCACCCGCGACGCCGCCCGGGGTCGAGGCCGCCGTCGTCCCTGACGGCGACGTCCCCGGGCCGGGGCGGGGCGCGCTGGGCCGCTGGCTCGACGGGTGGCCGCGGCGCCGTCCGTCCCTGCTCGTCGCGGAGGCGGGCGGGACGGGGTCGGACGACCTCGCGACGTGCCTGGCGCGCGGGCGGGCGGCCCTGGGCGCGGGCGCGCAGGTCCTGTGGTCGGGCCGCGAGCGGTCCCGCCGGCCGCGGACGACCGCGGCCGCCGTCGCCGCGGGCCTGCACGACGGTGCGGCGGCCGACGTCATGCTCACCGTCACCAGCTGGAACACCAGCCGGATGGCGCTGCAGGCCGACCTGCTCGGGCTCGACGCCCTGGGCGTCCACGCGCTCGTGTGCGAGACCGGGAATCCGCCCGTGCACGCCGACCGCCCGGTGCGCGACGGGGTGTGGGAGGTCGACGCGGTGGGCCTCGTCGACCTCGCGGCGTCCCTGGCGCGGGGGGTCGACCCCGACGGATCGCTGTTGCCCGTGGCGTGCCCGTTCCGGGTCGGGGTCCGGGTGACGCCGGGTGCAGACGATCTCGACCGCGAGCTCGGCCGCGTGCGCGCGAAGGTGGCGGCGGGTGCGGAGTACCTGGTGACCCGCCCGGTCTACGAGCTCGACCGGCTCCGTCGCGTCCGGGACGGGCTCGAGGCCACCCGCACGCGGGTGCCGCTGCTCCTGACGGTGGTGCCGTTGTCGGGGTTCGCGGAGGCCGAGCACCTGCGCCACGAGGTCCCCGACGTCGTGCTGCCCGAGCCGGTGCTCGCGAGCACCCGGAGGGCGGGGGAGGACCCGGCGGCGGGTCTGGACCTCGCCGCCGAGCTGGTGACGACGGCGGTGGCGGAGGGCCTCGTCGACGGCGTCGTCGTCCGCCGACCCGGGGCGCCGGACGGGCTCGCCGAGGCGGTGTCCCGGCTCGGGGCGCTCCTGCGGTGACCCGCTGCCGACGGAGCGATCAGACCGCGACGGCCTCGACCGGGCCCGGACGGGCGGTGGTGCGGGACGCCCCCGCGTGCACCGCGGCGCGCAGGTGCGCCACCGTCTCGCGCAGGTAGGCGACCTCGCGGGTCAGGGACGCCACGGTCTCGCCGGCGAAGTCGTAGGTCAGCTCGTCCGGCATGACCACGACCCCGCAGCAGGGACAGGTCGCGGGCGTCGTCATGGATCCACCATCCGGGTCGTCGAGGCCTTCGGTCTCCAGTCTCCCGGCGCCCCTCCGGCGCGGCACTGTCCCGCGCGACAGCCTTTGCGGCCCGCGCGTTGTGGCCGGGCACAGTCGTGACTCCGGCGTTAGACCAGGAGGACTGCGCGCCACTGCTCCACGCGCTCGGCGGCGACGCCGGAGGCCGCCGCGACCCGGGCCGCGCCGTCGCCGTCGAGGCGGTCGAGGACTCCGACGATGTCTTCGCGGCGCACGCCGACGTCGCCGGCGGTGACCGCCCCGGGCCGGATCGCCCCGCGCCGTTCCAGCCGACGCTGCAGGCCCACGCGGCGGGCGTTCGTGCGGGCGAAGTCGGCGTCGACCGCGGCCCGGGTCACCCCGGCGAGGCGCAGCAGGAGCGCGACGGCGACGCCGGTGCGGTCCTTGCCCGCGGCGCAGTGCACGAGCACAGGGTGGGGCCCGTCGACCACGGCGTCGAGCATCGTCGGGAGCCAGGTCTTCGCCGCGTCGAGCAGGCCGAGGTAGAGCTCGCCGGCCTCGAGCCCGTCGTCGCGGCCGCGGGCGAGCAGCTCGGGGGACAGCGCGTCGACCAGGGGCAGGTGCACCCAGCGGGTCTTCTCCGCGGGGAGCGGGTACGGGTCGTCGAGCTCGCGGTCGCCGCGCAGGTCGATCGCCACCCCGGGAGGCCAGGCGAGTCCCTCCGGCCAGCCCGGCGCGCCCGGGCCGTCGTCGGCGAAGGGGGCGTCGCCGCGCAGGAGGACACCGGGGCGGGTGCGGCGTCCGTCGTCGGTGGGCAGCCCGGCGACGTCGCGGATGTTCGTCCACGGCGGGCCCGGCGGCACGTGGGCCGCGACGTCACGGATGCGCCAGGCCTCGCGCCGGAGCCGGCGCAGACGCCGCAACGGGTTCCTCACGAGGGCTGATCCTCGCACCGGTGTCGATCAGGCGGGCTGCTCGGCGGCCGGCGTCCCGCCCAGGAGCGTGTGGACGGCGCGGACGAAGCCCTCGACGTCGTCGAGCCCGAAGGCCTGCCGCTGCAGGATGAAGCCGGGGAGCAGGGCGATGACGACGCGGGCCCCGTCGTCGGGGTCGAGCTCGGCGGGCACGACCCCGCCCTCCTGCCCCCGCCGCAGCATCTCGGCCATGCCCGCCCGGACGGCGTCGAACCCCGCCGCGGCACGCTCGCGCAACGACTCGTCGCGCAGCAGCTCGGCCCAGGCCTGGACCCCGCAGCGCGCCAGTTCGTCGGTCGGGACGACCTCGCCCGAGGGGAGCGTGATCGTCTCACCGCCCATCGGGCCGACGACCGCCGCGACGATGTCGCCGATGGCCGGAGAGCGTCCGTCGCCTGCGGCCCCGATCCGCCCGGCCATGACTCCGAAGGCCTGCCCCGCGATCTCGAGGATCACGTCCTCCTTGCTCGGGAAGTACCGGTAGAACGCACCGGCCGACATCCCCGCCTCGCGGGCGATGTCGGGCATCGAGGTCTGGTGGAAGCCGTCGCGGGCGAAGCAGCGCCGGGCCGCCGCCACGATCTCGCTGCGGCGTGCCTCGCGGCGTTCGTCGGTGATACGGGGCAAGTCGGACCTCGAATCTCTTCCGTGAATGCGCGTTCGCCTTGACGACGTGCGCGCTCCGGGTCCATCATAGTGAAAGAGCATTCACGATACGAGGAGGCGGTCACGGTGACCGAGGAGACGACGTCGAGGACGACCTGCTGCCTCGTCGGGGGCGGACCCGCCGGGATGATCCTGGGCCTGCTGCTCGCACGGGCCGGCGTGGAGGTCACGGTGCTGGAGAAGCACGGTGACTTCCTGCGCGACTTCCGCGGCGACACCGTCCACACCTCGACGCTGACCCTGCTCGACGAGCTGGGCCTCTGGCCGCGGTTCGCCGAACTGCCGTACCGCGGCCTGACCAAGGCCCGGATCCGGCTCGACTCCGGGGAGGTCGACTTCGCCGACCTCGGCCGGCTCGACGCGCCGCACCCGATGATCGCGATGGTCCCGCAGTGGCACCTGCTCGACATGCTGGCGACCGCCGCGCGGGAGGAGCCGACCTTCACGCTGCGGATGAACACCGAGGTCACGGGGACGGTCCACACCGGCGACCGTGTCACGGGGGTGCGGCTGGCCGACCGCGCCGAGGACGGCACCCTCGGCCCGGAAACCGAGCTGTCCGCGGACCTCGTCGTGGCCTGCGACGGGCGTGACTCGCGGCTGCGGGCCGAGTCGGGTCTCCCGCTGCACAGCTACGACGTGCCCCTCGACGTCGAGTGGTTCCGGGTCCCTCGTCACGAGGGCGACCCGGAGGGCGGGCTCGGCCGGGTCGGGCGGGGCCGGTTCATGGTGTTCCTCGACCGCGGCGACTACTACCAGTGCGCCCTGATCATCGGGAAGGGCACCGACGCGCGGCTGCGCTCGGGGTCGATCCAGGGGCTGCGCGACCTCGTCGAGGGCATGAACCCGTGGATGGCGGGCCGGCTCGACGCCATCACGTCCTGGGACGAGGTGAAGCTGCTCGAGGTCTCCCTCGACCGGCTGCGGCGCTGGTCGGCGCCCGGGCTGCTCTGCATCGGCGACGCGGCGCATGCGATGTCCCCGGTCGGCGGGGTCGGGATCAACCTCGCCATCCAGGACGCGGTCGCCGCCGGGCGGCTGCTCGCCGGACCGTTGCGCGCCGGGGACGCGGCGGCGGTCGCGACGGCGGCGTCGGCGGTGCAACGGCGCCGCACCTTCCCGACGGTGGTCACGCAGACCCTGCAGGACCTCGCGCACCGCCGGGTCGTGGCGCCGTTGCTCTCGGCCGAGTCGGCGCCGGGGCAGCAGGACACCGAGATTCCGCTGCCGGTGCGGCTCCTGGGCCGCTTTCCCGTGCTGCAGTGGGTGCCGGCCCGGCTGGTCGGGGTCGGCGCGCTGCCCGAGCACGCGCCGGAGTTCGCGCGCCGGGCGCCGATGCCGGTGCCGGCCGGCTGAGTCAGGCGGTCACCGGGAACGTCCGCGGGCCCCGCAGGATGGTCGCCGTCTTCGGCACCACCCGCCCCGCCCGACGCAGGCCCGGGACCCGCTCGGCGAGCATCCGCAGCGCGACCTCGCCCTCGAGGCGGGCGAGCGCGGCGCCCAGGCAGTAGTGCGCGCCGCCCGAGAAGGCGAGGTGCGGCGTCGTCGGGACGCGGAGAAGGTCGAAGCGGTCCGGGTCGGGGTGCGCCGCAGGGTCACGGCCGGCCGCGGCGATCAGGACGAGCACGCCCCAGTTGCGGCGGAACGGCACCCCGGCGAGCTCGGTGTCCTCGTGGGCGATCCGCGCGGTCAGCTGCACCGGTGGGTCGTAGCGCAGCGTCTCCTCGACCGCCCCGCCGGCGAGCGACGGGTCCGCGACGAGCGCCTCCCACTGCCCCGGCGCGGCCTGCATCGCGCGGACGGCGTTCCCGACGAGGTTGGTGGTCGTCTCGAAGCCCGCGACCAGCAGCAGCTGCGCCAACGACACCAGCTCGTCGAGGGACATCTGTCCGGCGTCGAGCGCGCCGACGAGCTGGGACACGACGTCCTCGCCGGGATCGGCGCGCCGCCGGTCGACGAGGTCGGTGAACAGTTCGCGCGCCTCGGCGGTGGTGCGGGCGAGCTCGTGGGCGTGGGCCACCGACCGGACGCCGTCCAGCGCGGTCGCCAGCGCCCGTCCCCACCGCGCGAAGCGGTCCGCGTCGACGGAGGGGATGGCGAGCAGCCGCGCGATGACGGTGATGGGCAGCGGGGCGGCGAGGTCGCGGACCAGGTCGAAGCGGCCGCGCGCGGCGGCGTCGTCGAGCAGCTTCCCGGTGATCTCCTCCGCGACCGCCCGGTAGCTCTCCAGCCGCTTCGGGGTGAACGTCGGCGCGGCCAGGCGGCGCAGGCGCGTGTGGTCCGGGGGGTCCATCCCCAGCAGTGACAGGTCGACCGGCTCGAGCAGCGAGGACTCCGCGTCCTCCCCCGATGGTCGAGCTCCGCTGCGCTCCGTCTCCCGCGGTCCGAACGGTGGGCGGCCGTCGGCGAGGCGCACGCCGAAGCGTCGGTCGCGCAGCACCTGCTCGCACAGCGCGTGGCTCCCGACCGCCGAGAGGCCCACCCGGCTGCGCGCGAGCCCGTCGGCGCGGATCGCCGCGTAGGTGGGGTAGGGATCCAGTCGCCAGGGCTTGTGCATGAGCCGGGCGACGGGGTCGCCGCGCAGGGCCAGCGCGAGGCCGCCGAGGCGCATCGCGGTGATCCGTCCGCCGAGTGCGAGATCGTCACCGAGGGACCTCGGGGAGCGGAGCGTCATCGGTCGTGTACCTCTCGTGCGGTACGGCTCACGTGGCCGGGCCGGGCGGACCGGGCGAGAGTGGGATGAGGACGGTGTCCCCCACGATGCCAGCCGTGGGCCACGCCGGAAGGGAGTCGCCAGGTGACCAGCGAGAGCGCGGTGGATCTGCGGGCCGTCGCGGCCGCCGTCCGGGGACCGTCCGGTGACCCCGCGGCGCTGCTGGCCCGGTGGCGGTCCGGACGCGGCACCTGGTTCTCGGGTCCGCGCGGCGGCCTGCTGGCCGAGGGGGCGGCCCACCGGCTCGACGACCCCGACGACGTCGGCCGGGTCCTCGCCGACGTGGCCGCGTCCGACCGGGCGCCGGCGGTCGTCGTCGGGGCCCTGCCCTTCGACCCCACGGGCAAGGCGGCGCTCGTCGTGCCCCGTCGGGTCACGTGGTCCCCGCCGCTGGGACGCTCGGTCCCCGTGCCCGCCACCGGGGGGCCCGGTCCGCGCTGGGGTGCACGGTCGGTGCCCGAGCCGGCCGGGTACGAGGCCATGGTCGCCCACGCGCTGCGCCGGATGGAGCTCGGCGAGCTGGAGAAGGTCGTGCTCGCCCGCGTCCTCGACCTCGAGGCGGACGCCCCGATCGACCAGGCCGCGATGCTCACCGGACTCGCCGCGCGCGACCCGTCCGGCTACGTCTTCGCCGTCGACCTCCCGGCCGCCGACGGCGGACCGCCGCGCACGCTGCTCGGTGCGAGCCCCGAGCTGCTGATCTCCCGCCGCGACGGCGCGGTGATCGCCAATCCGCTCGCGGGCTCGGCGCCGCGGCGCAACGATCCGGCCGACGACGAGGCCACCGGCGCGGCCCTGCTCGCCTCGGCGAAGGACCGCCACGAGCACGCGCTCGTCGTCACCGACGTGTCCGCCGCGCTGGCCGGGGTGTGCGACGACCTCGACGTCCCCGCCGAGCCCTCGCTGATCCGCACCGACGCGATGTGGCACCTGTCGACGCGGATCCGGGGGCGTTCCCGGCTCTCGGCGCTGGACCTCGCCCGGGCCCTGCACCCGACGCCCGCCGTCGGGGGCGTGCCCCGCGCCGCGGCGGCGCGCGCGATCACGGAGCTGGAGCCGTTCGACCGCGACTTCTACACCGGCATGGTCGGCTGGACCGACGCGTCCGGCGACGGCGAGTGGGTGGTCGCCCTGCGCTGCGGCGAGGTCTGCGGCCCCTCCGCCCGGATCTACGCGGGCGCCGGGCTGGTGCCCGCGTCGGTGCCCTCCGCCGAACTGGCGGAGACGACGGCGAAGCTGGAGACGATGCTCGCGTCGATGTGACGCCGCACGCCTCGTCCGAAGATCACGTCGAGTGGTTCCCAGTGCTCCAGGGCGGCCTCCGTGACCACACTGCAGGACCACTCGACGTGCTCGTGGTCGGGCCCCGGCCACACTGGGACCCGTGAACTGGGTCGAGCTCCGGGCGAGCGGGACGCTGTACGAGGACGACGCGATCCTCGTGCTCGACAAGCCCGTCGGCTGGTCGGTGATGGGGGAGCGGCATGACACCGACCTCGTGCGCCTCGCCGCGGACGCCGGCGAGAAGCTCTGGCCGGCCCACCGCATCGACAAGGTGACCAGCGGCGTCGTCCTGTTCGCCAAGGACCTCGCCCACCACGGCGACCTCACCCGCCAGTTCAACCAGCGCACCGTCGAGAAGACCTACCTCGCGGTCACCGCGACGACCGGCCTCCCCGAGCGGGGGCGGATCGAGCTGCCGCTGTCGCTGGGGCGGAAGAACCGGGTCCGGATCGCCGCGCCGCGGGAGTCGATCGTCCGCGACGGCGACGTCTGGAGCGTCCCCGACGACGCGGTCCTCGACGGCGTGCGCACCTACCCGAGCACGACGACGTTCTCCCGGCTCGGCGAGGCCGACGGCACGACGTTGCTCACGGTGCACCCCGAGACCGGTCGACGGCACCAGATCCGGGTGCATCTGGCCTGGATCGGGCACGCGATCGTCGGCGACCCGCTCTTCGACAAGCACCCGAGCACCCGCACGGGCCTGCACGCGCGCTCGTTGACCTTCGACGCCCCCGACGGGCAGCGCCTCACCGTCACCGCCGAGCCCGACGACGAGTTCCGCGCCCTGGGTGGCTCCGCCCTGTGAGCACAAAGTGCGGCTATAGCAGCACTTAGTGCTCACGAGCGCGAAGCGCACCTATGCCAGCGCCTCCGCCAGCAGGTCCAGCGAGGCGGCCAGCCCGTCCGCGTCGATGACGGGGAAGTACTTCAGCATCTCGGGGTCGGTGATCCCGGACCAGTCGTAGGTGAGGGTCACGACGGTGCCGTCCCCGTCCGGCGCCAGCCGGTAGGTCCACGTGTGCCCGGCCGGCGGGGCACCGACGCCGCCGGGAGCCCAGCCCAGCGCCGTGTCCGGCTCGTAGACGACGACGGTGTTGTCCATCGTGTAGTCGCCGAACAGCTCGTTGTGCATGTCCATCGTGAACACGTCGCCGAGCTCCTCGATGGCGAGGTGGGTCCGGGAGGCGCGCACCATGCCGGAGGCGTCGAGGTCGGGGTGGCGGTCCGGGTCGGCGATCAGCGCGAACGTGCGCTCGGGCGGCGCATCGATCGTCCGGGACACCTGGATGCTGTGGTCGGTCGTCTCCACGGACGTCATGCCTCGATGCTGTCACGGCCCCCGACGAGTGCCGCGCCGCGGCCCCGGGTAGACGCCTCCCGTGGGAGCCCGCATCACGCTCGCCCGGGGTGACATCACCACCCAGGAGGTCGACGCGATCGTCAACGCCGCGAACTCGAAGCTGCTCGGCGGCGGCGGGGTCGACGGGGCGATCCACCGCGCCGGCGGCCCGGAGATCCTCGCCGAGTGCCGCGAGCTGCGCTCGACGACGCTCCCGGACGGGCTGCCCACCGGCCAGGCCGTCGCGACGACGGCCGGGAGGCTCCCGGCGCGCCACGTCATCCACACCGTCGGGCCGGTGTACGCGAAGACGAAGGACCGCTCGGACCTGCTCGCGAGCGCCTACCGCGAGTCGCTGCGGGTCGCCGACGAGGTCGGGGCCCGGACCGTCGCCTTCCCCGCGGTGTCCGCCGGGATCTACGGGTGGCCGATGGACGACGCGGCTCGGATCGCCGTGGAAACGGTGGCTTCCACCCCGACGGACGTCCAGGAGGCCCGGTTCGTCCTGTTCGGCGACGAGGCGTACGACGCGTTCACACGCGCGGCCCAGGCGCTGGACTGATCGGCCGCGTGCGGCGGACGACGAGACGGACGACGGGTAGTCGGCGCCCGGGTTGTGTCCTCGCGACCGATCCCTCACCCGTGGTCCGGATCGTGACCGTCCCGATTCGGCGTCGTTGTCCGGTTCGTGCGCGCCCGTGGGCAACGGGTGCGCGCAGGCCGGCGTGGCTCTGCGACCGGCGAGCGAGCTGATCGAGCGAGGTCGAGTGGCGCAGGGCAGGCACCGGCGGCGGCGGAACGAGCGCGCGGGCACGGGGCGGGTGGCGCTGTCGGTGGCAGCGGTCGGCATGGGTGTGGTCCAGCTCTCGGGGGTCGCCGCGGCGGCCCCGGCCGGGACCGCGCCCGGGGTCGGGGGGACGCCGTGCACGACGCCGACGATCAAGGCGTGCGTCGACCTCTCCGAGAACCGGACGTGGCTGCTGGACGGTCGGGGCGGGGTCGTCCACGGGCCGGTGGCCAACTCGCACGGCGGGAAGGGCCACGAGACCCCGGTCGGTGACTTCGTGGTCCAGCGCAAGGACCGCCACCACGTCAGCCAGGAGTTCGAGAACGCGAAGATGCCCTACGCGGTGTTCTTCGACGGCAACGGCCGGGCGTTCCACCAGGGCACTCTCGACCGCCAGTCGGCGGGGTGCGTCCGGCTGGACGAGGCCGACGCGAAGCGCTTCTTCGAGTACCTGAACCCGAACGACCGGGTGCAGATCGTGCCCTGACGGCCCGCGCCGTCAGGAGTGCACCGGGCTGACGAGCTCGGCCCGCACCCGGTCCGCGACCTCCCACGCGGCCTGGTGCGCGACGGCGGGCAGCAGGCGCGGCATCGAGATGTAGCCGTGCGGCGCCCCCTGGTACTCGGTGTGGCGGACCGCGGCGCCGGCCCGGCGCAACGCCTCGACGTAGTGGGTGCCGTGGTCGCGCAGCGGGTCGTGCTCGGCGGTCTGCACAAGGGCGGGCGGCAGATCGGTCAGGTCCGCGCGCAGCGGTGAGGCGTAGGGGACGGTCCCGTCGGCGCCGGCGAGGTAGAGCGACACGAAGCCGCGGATGTCGGAGGCGTCGAGGATCGGGGCGAACGGGATGGCCCGCTCCGACGGGAGCACGTCGACCATCTCGGTGCCCGGGTAGACCAGGCACTGGACCCCGATCGTCGGCGCGTCCTCTCCCCGACGGCGGGCGTCGCGCGCCATGAGGCAGACGACGGTGGCGAGGTTGCCGCCGGCGCTGTCGCCCATGACGCCGATCCGTGCGGGGTCGATGCCCCACCGTCCCGGCTCGGCGGCGAGGGCGGCGGTCGCGGCGTAGGCGTCCTGCGCGGGGACCGGGAACGGGTGCTCGGGCGCGAGTCGGTAGTCCACCGACACGACGACCACCCCGGCGAGCAGCGCCACCTGGCCGCAGAACCAGTCGGACTGGGCGAGGTCGCCCTGGACGTAGCCGCCGCCGTGGACGTTCACCACGAGCGGGGCGGGCACCGTCGCGGCCTGCGGCGGCCGGTACACACGGACCGGCAGGACCGCCTCCGTCGTCGTGACCGCGGTGTCCTCGACGACGACGCGCCGGTCGTGACCCCCGACGATCGCGCGGCCCGCGGGGCCGGCCTGGATGCGCCCGGAGCGCTCCCGCGCGGCGGGGACCTCCTCGGGCGGCAGGTCGGCGACGGAACCGGCGAGGCGGGAACGGAGCACCCCGAGGAGGCGGGCGCGCAGCGGCAGACGCACGACGGCGAGCGTAGGCGAGTCGCGGGAGTGAGGCGTGGCTCGCACCGGCCGGCCCGCCCGCGCCGGTGGACACGGCGACCGGACTCCGTTTGGGTCGCAGTCGTGGTCGAGACGATTCCCGTGACGATGCGGACGCGATTCACGCGTCGTCGTCACGTCGACCACGCGCTGGTCACCTCCGGCGCCTGTCGTCGCTGAGCCGACCGACCCTCTCCGCGCCTTTCCCGGCGTTCTCCCCGCGCGCACCGCGATGTTCCGGTGCGCGGTTCCCGCGCGTTTCCGGCACCCGCCGCCGTCGCGATCTCCCCTGCCCTTCTCCCGTCGTGCCCGACCGATCGGAAGGAACTCCCGTGACCGGAGTACTCGACCCCACGACCCCCACCCGCTCGGACCTCGCCGCCCTCCCGGCACCGACCGGCGAGTCCGAGTGGCTCGAGCGTGCCCGCTTCGTGCGTCGCGTGCTCGAGACCGACGCCGCCGAGCGCGACCACGCGGCGCGGACCCCGCACGGCGAGGTGGCCCTGCTCAAGGACGCCGGCCTGGTCACCGTGCTCGGGCCGCGCGAGCACGGCGGTGCGGGCCTGGAGTGGCCCGCCGCGTACCGGATCGTCCGCGAGGTCGCCGCCGCCGACGGCTCGATCGGCCAGTTGCTCGGCTACCACTACCTCTGGTTCTGGGCGGCGCGGCTCGTCGGCACCCCGGAACAGATCGAGGCCGTCGAGCGGGAGGCCACCCGGAACCGCTGGTTCTTCGGCGGCGCGGTGAATCCGCGGGACGCGGACGTGCTCATCTCCGACGAGGGCGACGAGATCGTCTACCGGGGCAAGAAATCGTTCTCCACGGGTTCGAAGGTCTCCGACGTCACGGTGCTCGAGGGTGTCCTGGAGGGCACCGACACGCACATCTTCGCGATCGTCCCGTCGGACCAGCCCGGGATCACGTTCCATGACGACTGGGACAACATCGGGCAACGGCTCACCGAATCCGGGAGCGTGACGATCGACGGCGTGCGCGTGCCGTGGTCCGACGCCGCGGGATTCCGCGACAGGCAGTTCACCCCGCGGACCTACAACACGATGAACGTCCCGACCATCCAGCTGGTGTTCGTCAACTTCTACCTGGGCATCGCGCGGGGCGCGCTGGAGACCGCGGCCGAGTACACCCGGACCAGGACCCGCCCCTGGCTGCACGGCGGTCAGGAGCGGGCGGTCGACGAGCCGTACGTGCTCGACACCTACGGCGAGCTGTGGTCCCGCCTCTGGGCGGCCGAGGCGCTGGCGGACGCGGTGGCCGCCGAGGCGATGCCGATCCACCGCGACCCCGACGCCCTCACCGAGCGGGCCCGCGGCCAGCACGAGGTGCGCGTGGCCGCGGTGAAGGCGCAGGCGACCGAGGTGGCCCTCGACGTCACCGCGCGGATCTTCGAGGTGGTCGGGGCCCGGGCGACCTCCTCACGCCTGGCGTTCGACCGGTTCTGGCGCAACGTCCGGACCCACTCGCTGCACGACCCGGTGGCCTACAAGCGGCGCGAGGTCGGGGCGTGGGTGCTGACCGACGAGCTGCCGGAGCCGACCTGGTACAGCTGACGCAGGTGAACGGATGTGGTCGCCCTGGCGATCACATCCGTTCACAGGGCCGAAGGCCAGTTCGGCTTCCGCTTCTCGACGAACGCGGTCACGCCTTCGCGGCCCTCGGCGGAGAGTCCCCGGTCGCCGATCGACTTCGCCTCGACCTCGAAGTGGGAGTCGGTGAGCACCCCGCCCGCCGCGCGGACCAGGCGCTTGGTGGCCGCGAGCGCCTCCGGGGGACCGGCGGCGATCGTCGCGGCGACCGCGTCGGTCTCGGCGCGCACGTCCTCGTCGGGTACGACGCGCGACGCGAGCCCTGCCGCCGCGGCCTCCTCGGCGCCCATCGGCCGGTTGGTGAGCAGCATGTCCAGCGCCCGCGCCCGCCCGACCGCACCGGGCAGCGTCGCGGTCATCCCGCCGTCGGGAGTCAGTCCGATCGCCGTGTAGGCGGGCCGTAGCCGTGCGCCCGCGCCCATGACGACGACGTCGCCGGTCAGCACCAGCGAGAGCCCGATGCCCGCCGCCCACCCCTGGACGCCGATCACCACCGGGGCGGCCAGGCCGAGGACGAGGCGCTGGCAGGCGTGGAAGTCGTCCGCGAGCGTGGTGAGGCTGACCTCCGGGCTGGCGGCGAACCCCCGCACGTCGCCCCCGACGCAGAAGTTCGGACCCTCCGCGACGATCTCCAGGACCGCGGCGCCCCGCACCGGACCGGCAAGGGCCTCGCGGAGCTGGCGGCCGAGCTCGAAGTCGACGACGTTGTGGCCCGGCCCGTTCGTGAGCACCAGGCGCGCCACCCCCGGGGTCTCCTCGTCGACCCGCACCCGTTCCTCGGCCACGCGCTCCTCCTCCACACCGACACGTCGCCGGAACCGGCGACCCGCGGGCGATCACACTGCGCCCGGCCCCGCGAGCCTGCCACGCTGGTGCCCCGAACCGCGCCGGCTCCGTCCGACGCCGCCCGTCGAGAGGAACCGACGTGCCCGACCTGCACATCCCGGCCGGTGCCGGCTCGCACCAGCAGGCCTACCTGGCGGCGCCCCCGCTCGGGGAGGGACCGTGGCCCGGCGTGGTCGTCCTCCAGGACGCCTTCGGCATGACCGACGACCTCCGCGAGCACACCGACCGGTTGGCGACGGCGGGCTACGTCGCGGTCGCGCCGCGCCTCTACACCGCGCGGGGCGGCGGCCCGCGCTGCGTGGCCGCGGTGTTCCGGGCGATGACCAGCGGGGTCGGTCCGGTGTTCGACGACATCGACGCCGCCCGCGGCTGGCTCGCCGACCGCGACGACTGCACCGGGCGGGTCGGCGTCATCGGCTTCTGCCAGGGCGGCGGGTTCGCCCTGATCGCGGCCGCCCGCCAGGACTTCGCCGCGACGGCGCCCAACTACGGCCACGTCCCGACCGACGCCGAACGCGAGCTCGAGGGCATCTGCCCGGTCGTCGCGAGCTTCGGGGCGCGCGACGTGGCGCTCAAGGGCCACCCCGAGCGGCTGGAGGCGGCGCTGGACGCGCTCGGCGTCGAGAAGGACGTCAAGACCTACCCGACGGCGGCCCACTCGTTCCACGAGCGCTTCCCGGCCCAGGCCGTGGTCCGCCGCCTGGGCGCGGGCTACGACCACGACGCGTCCGAGGACGCCTGGGGCCGCATCCTGCGGTTCTTCGACACCCACCTGAGGGCGGCGTGACCGCCGGGGGGACGCCGCGGCGCCCCGCCACCGGCGAGCCGCTCCCCG
The DNA here is from genome assembly GCA_032230725.1 of Actinomycetota bacterium. Lineage (GTDB taxonomy): Bacteria > Actinomycetota > Actinomycetes > Mycobacteriales > Pseudonocardiaceae > Actinomycetospora. The sequence continues at coordinate 4,926 of JAVXWR010000473.1, read as the reverse complement.
ACCTGGAGCACTACCTCATCGACATGGACGGCGTGCTCGTCCACGAGGAGAACGCGCTCCCGGGGGCCGACGAGTTCATCCGCCGGCTCGGGGAGGCAGGCAAGCACTTCCTCGTGCTCACCAACAACTCGATCTACACCCCGCGCGACCTGCAGGCCCGGCTGCGCGCGAGCGGCATCGACATCCCCGTCGAGAACCTGTGGACCTCCGCGCTCGCCACCGCCCAGTTCCTCGACGACCAGCGTCCCGGCGGCACCGCGTTCGTCGTCGGCGAGGCGGGCCTGACGACGGCGCTGCACGAGGCCGGCTACGTCCTCACCGAGCGGGAGCCCGACTACGTCGTCATCGGCGAGACCCGCACCTACTCGTTCGAGGCGATCACCCGGGCGATCCGGCTGATCGAGCGGGGCGCCCGCTTCATCTGCACCAACCCCGACGCGACCGGCCCGTCGGCCGAGGGCACCCTGCCCGCCACCGGGTCCGTCGCCGCGCTGATCACCCACGCGACACGCAAGCAGCCCTACTTCGTCGGCAAGCCGAACCCGCTGATGATCCGCGCCGGGCTGAACACGATCGGGGCGCACTCCGAGACGACCGCGATGATCGGCGACCGGATGGACACCGACATGGTCGCCGGCATGGAGGCCGGCCTGCACACCATCCTGGTGCTCTCCGGGGTCACCCAGGTCAACGAGCTGGACCGCTACCCCTACCGGCCCAACCAGGTGGTGGAGAGCGTGGCGCACCTGTCGGTGGGCTCGCGGGGATAAGGGGTATCCAGGAGCCATGCCGGACGACTTCGAGGACCTGCCCTCGACGCTGCAGCGGTCGCCGAAGGGTGCCCGTGACACCTATGCCGCCGCGAAGGCCTCGGCCGAGGACACCTACGGCAAGGGCGAGCGGGCGGGCCGCACGGCGTACTCGGCCCTCAAGCACAGCTACGAGAAGGTCGGCGACCACTGGGAGCCCAAGGAGTCGAAGGGCCCCTCGGACTCCCGCGCCGAGAGCGGTGGGCAGGACCCGAGCGGTGAGCCGGCGGGCGGGGTGGACGCCAACGCCAGCAAGGCGCACCTCTACGAGCGGGCCAAGCAGCTCGACGTCGAGGGACGCTCGACGATGACCAAGGACGAGCTCGTCGACGCGATCGGCAAGGCCAACGACCGGGCCACCCGGAAGGCCCGGGACGGTTCGTGACCGGACCCGCGGAGGGCGAGGAGCCCGCACCCCAGCCCTCGGGGGAACCGGCCGCCGTGGTCGGGACGCCGGACGCCCCGGCCGGCCTGGGCGGCACCGAGCTGCCGGAGCGACCTCCCATCGGGGTCGGCCGCGAGGGGCGCCGCCTCGGCTGGATCGAGCTCGTCGTCGGCGCGGTCGTCTACGTCGCGGTGCAGATCGGTGCCGGTGGGGTGGCCTACGCGGCCTTGGGGAGCCTGCCGGGTGCACCGGGACTGCTCGCGATCTCGGGCGCCTCCGCGTTCGCGGCCGTGCTGGTCGCGGCGGTGCTGCGGGTGCGCACCCCGGCCGCGCTCGGTCTCCGACGGGTCCCGCCCCGGGCGATCGCGCTCGCCGTCGGGCTGGGCATCGGGGTGTGGCTGCTCTCCCGGGTGCTCATCGTCGTGTACATCTCGGTCACCGGGGACCACAGCGACCCGCAGCAGTCGCTGACCCAGTTCGCCGGGGTCGCGGCCGCGGTCTGGGTGGTGCTGCTCGGCGGCCTGGTCGTCCCGCTCGGGGAGGAGCTGCTCTTCCGCGGCGTCGCCTACGGGTCGATGCGCCGGTACGGAGCGGTGGTCGCGACGATCGTGTCCAGCCTGGTCTTCGCGATCGCGCACGGGTTCAACGTCGTCTTCCTCGCCGTTCTCGTACTGGCGGTGCTCAACGCCGTGCTCTACGAGCGCACCCGGTCGATCTGGCCGTGCTTCGTCACGCACGCCTCGTTCAACCTCTGCTCCTTCGTGATCCTGCTGCTCCTCGCCTGAGGTCCGCAGCGCGACCGAGCGCACGCGTGACCGCCGCGGGTGGAGGGCACCTCCTCCGGAGAGTTCGAGCGGAGGGCCCCTCCGCCCCGGAGAGCACGGAGGACCAGGACCAGTGACCACAGCGACGGCCGACATCGAGATCCGCGACCCGGCGACCGACGAGGTCGTCGGCCGCGTGCGGCCGGCCGGGCCGGAGGAGGTCGACGACGCCGTCGCCCGGGCCGTCGCGGCCGGGCCGGAGTGGGCGCGCACCGAGCCCGCGCAGCGCGCCGGACGCGTGCGCGACGCGGCCTCCGCCCTGCGCGCGCAGGCCGAGGACCTCGCCCGCCACAACGAGACCGAGACCGGCCGCCCGTACGACGACGGACTGGGGGGCGTGCTCGCCGCGGCCGGGACCCTCGAGCAGTACGCCGAGCTGGGCCCGCTGCACCGCGGCCGGTCCCTGCAGGGCTCGTGGTCGGCCACCGACCTCATGGTGCCGGGGCCGCGTGGGGTGGTCGCCGCGATCACCCCGTGGAACGACCCCGTCGCCGTCGCCGCCGGCCTGATCGGGGCGGCGCTCGTCACCGGCAACACCGTCGTGCACAAGCCGAGCGAGCGCTGCCCGCACCTCGGCCGCCGCGTCGGCGACCTCCTCGCGTCGTTCCTGCCCGAGGGCGTCCTGACGGTGCTCGACGGCGGCGGGGAGACCGGGACCCTGCTCTGCGCCCACGAGGGCCTCGACGTCATCGCCCACGTCGGCTCGATCGCCGCGGGCCGTGCGATCGCCGAGGCCGCCGTCGGGACCGGGGCCAAGGTACTGCTGGAGAACGGTGGCAACGACCCCCTGATCGTCGACGACGGCGTCGACCCGCAGTGGGCCGCGGAGCAGGCGGCGCTCGGGTCCTACGCGAACGGCGGCCAGGTCTGCGTCTCCGTCGAGCGCATCTACTGCCACCGTGCGGTCGCCGACGAATTCCTCGCCGCGCTCGCGACGGAGGCCGGCCGCTGGGTCTACCGGCCCACCCAGGAAGGGCAGAAGGCGCTGGGACCGCTCGTCGACGCCCGCCAGCGCGAGCACGTGCACGGTCACGTGGCCGAGGCGCTCGCGGCGGGGGCGACCGCGCACGCCGGCGGCGAGCTGCCCGACGGGGCCGGTTCCTTCTATCCGGCGACGGTGCTCTCCGGGTGCACCCCCGACATGCGCATCCTGCGGGAGGAGACCTTCGGTCCGGTCGCGGCGGTCCGCGTCGTCGATTCCTTCTCGCAGGGCCTCGCGGAGGCGGTCGAGGACCCGCACGGCCTCGCCGCCACGGTGCTCACCCCGGACATGGCGCACGCCCAGGAGGCGTGGCGCGCGCTGCCCGTCGGGACGGTGAAGGTGAACGCGGTCTTCGGGGGTGCCCCCGGGGGCGCGGCCGAGCCGCGTGGGCTGTCCGGGACCGGCTTCGGCTACGGCCCCGAGCTGCTCGACGAGATGACGACGACGAAGGTCGTCCACCTCGAGGCGGCGCCGCCCCGGCGCTGAGTCCCACCGTCGAGGGGCCTGTCGATCACGGTCGGCGACGCCGACGGGCCGATTGATCACCGGCCGTGGTCGGTCGCCACCGACGCGTCACCCCTGAACGGGGGAGGTCGTTACGCCGGTGTGATGCTCCAGCCGCCGCCGGACTCCGCGGTGCCCGACCCGGAGACCGCCGTGATCGACCGGGAGGTGCGCCTGCCGACGCACCGGCCGGGCCTGCCCGGGGCGGCGCACTCCCTGCTCGGGTTCGTCGTCACCGCGACCGCCGCGCTCGCCCTGGTGGTGGCCACGGGCGTGGCGCCGGTGACGAGCCTGGCGGCGATGGCGGGTGTGGCGACCGTCCCGGTGGCGGCGGCCGCGGTGCCGGCGGCGCCGGTGCTGCCCGCGCTCGGGCCCGCGCCCTCGACCGAGGACGCGACCGGCGATGCCACGGCCACCACCTCGACGAGCCGGACGGCCACCCCGACGACCGCGGCCCGGGTGCCGCGCGCCGTCGCGCCGCCCGTCGCCGTGCCCGTCGTGCCTCCGGCGGCCCCGGTGGTCCCGCCCGTCGCCGCGCCGCCCGCACCTCCGGCGCAGGACCCGCCGCCGGTCACCAAGCCGACCAAGCCGGCGCCGCCGGACCCGGAACCGGCCGGGCCGACGCGGACCAGGCACCCGGACCCGCCGACGAAGGACCCGGGGCCGACGCAGGACCCGGTGCCTCCGAAGCCGCAGCGCTGACCCCACGACGACCGACGGGCCCCGACGACCACCCGGCAGTGGTCGACGGGGCCCGTCGTCGTGTCGGTCCCGGCGTCGCAGAGGGTCAGCGCATCAGCTCGGCCAGCCCGCCGGGCAGCTGCTCGAGGGTGCGGTCCACCTGGTCCTCGGGCAGCCACTCGCGCAGCAGGCGCAGCACCTGCTCGACCTGGCGCTCGACCTCCTCGGCGTCGACGGAGTGCACGGCGCCGCTGACGGCGTCCACGAACGCCGACTTGTCCACGGCGCGGGCCTGGTCGTCGGACTGCCGCTGCGCGCGCAGCTCCGCGGAGAGCTCCGGCGGGAGGCTCACCGTCAGGTCCTGCGCGATGCCGGCGCTGACGGCCTTGCCGAACTCGTTGAGGGTCGCGCGGGTGAGGACCTCGGCCTCGCTCTGGGTCTCGAGGCCGAGCCGGCGCTGCACCTGGCCGGTGAAGGCCGACAGGGTGGCGCTGGAGCGCGCCGGGTTCGGGTCGTTCGGGTTGGGGTCCTGCTGGACGGGCGGTGTGGTCACGCGTCCTCCTCCTGCGGGTCGTCGGGGCGACGGCGCTCGCCGTCGCCGGGTGGGGACCCCGGGCTCAGTGGCCCTCGTCCCCGGCCTGCTCCAGTCCCTGCGACCAGCGCGCGCGGCGCTCGTCGTCGGACTGCTCCCACCACTGCGGCCCGCGCTCGCCCAGAGCGGTCTTCGCCGCGTGGACGCGG
>JAVXWR010000466.1:0-7088 GCA_032230725.1 Actinomycetota bacterium | reverse complement strand
TCGCGGTCGGCGTCGTCGGAGACGTAGCGCACCACGATGTCCCCGCCGGGCTGCTGCAGCCGGAACTGCTGCCAGGTGCTCGGCACCAGGGCGGTGAACCCCATCCCGGTGCCGCTGTAGCGGGCGTTGTCGTCGCTGTGGGAGACCATCCGCTCGCCGTCGACCACCGGCCCCTCGGGGGCGAGCGACACCGAGAACGGCGGCTGCCCCCCGATGAGCCGCGCGGCGGCGTACCCGCCGACCAGCCCGGCGAGGGCGAGCACGACGACGAGCACGACGATCCCGATCCGTCGCGTCCGGCTCGGCTCGGGGGCCGGGTGGCGGGAGGGGGCGAACGGCAGCGGGCCGGGGTCGGCCGCCAGCGCCTGCGGCGCCCCCGTGCGGGGCGGCGCGCTCATCGGGGCCCACGGCGGCCGCTGGTAGGGCTGCGACCAGCCGCCCGACGTCGTCGTCGGGCCCGGCCGTGGCGCCGGCCGCGCGCTCTCGGGCGGCCGCGGCGTGACCATCGTGGTCTCGGACGCGGACGGTTCCGGGACGGCGTTCCCCGACGACGGGGTGGACGTGCGGGACGTGCCCGACGGCGGGGTCGGGGTCCGGGGGGCGCCCGAGGGTGGCGTGGCGGGGCGGGCGGTGCCCGACGAGGGCGTGCTCGGCGCGGGCGTGGCCGGGGTGTCGTCGGCCGTGGGGGACCGGTCGCCGCCCTCGGCGGTGGACTCCTCGGCCTCGGGGCTCGCGTCTGCCGAGCCCTCGGCCCCGTCGTCCGGGGTCGTGCCCGTCGCGCCCGCGGCGGCCACGCCGCCCGCGCCCGCGCCCGCCACCACGCCGGCGCCGTCGGCCGCGGGCGAGTCGGTGCCCGTCGCGGGCTCCCGGCCGGCCTCGTCGTCGTCGGCCCCGTCCTCGCCCGTCGTCCGGTCCGCGGCCTCCGGGCTCGTCCCGGTGGTGTCCGGGTGCGCGTCTTCCCCGCCGGCGGTCTCCTCCGTCTCGGCGTCCGGCGCGACGACCGCGGCGGCCTCGCCGTCCTCACCGTCCTCGGCGGGCTCACCGTCGGACGCCGCGGCGGCCTCGGCGTCCGCCTCGACGGCCGGCGGACCGTCCGCGTCGGCCTCCTCGGACGAGGCCTCGGCCGGCGCTTCCTCGGGCGACACGGCCCCGGCCTCGACGTCCTCGTCCGCCCTCGGGGACTCGGCCTCGGGGTCGTCGTCCGCCGTCGGGGTGTCGGCCGATCCCGTGCGGACCGGGGTCGCGTCGGCGTCCTCGTCGCCCGCCGCGGCGCCCGGGTCGTCACCGGCGTCCGTCCCCGGCTCGGCCGGAGCAGGCGTCTGCGTTCCAGGTGCCGGCGTCTCAGGTGCCGGCGTCTCAGGTGCCGGCGTCTCGGTTCCGAGTGCCGCCGCCGCGGCCGCTCCGGCGGACACGCCGGCCGCCACCGCACCCGCTGCGGCCGCGGTCGCGGTCGCGGTCGCCCCGGACGTCGTCGACGGCGCGGCCGCCGCGTGGTCGCCCGTCGCCGGGCTCTCCGGGGTCTCCGTCTCCGGCGCCGCGGCAGGCGCGGGCGCCGCGTCCTGCGCGCCCTCGGGACCGGCCTCCTCGGCGGGCGGCGCGGGCGTGTCCGCGGCGGGCCCACCGGTCAGCGGGGCGGTCCGCGCCGCGGGCGGCGTCGGGGAGGGGCGGCGGGGCGACGGGCTGGGAGTGGGCGAGCCGGTCGTGCGGGGTCGGTCCTCGGGGGCGCCGGCCCCCTCGACCAGCGTCCCGCTGCGTCCGCGGACGGGGATCAGCCCCGAGCGGGGGTCGTCCGGGGTGGGACGCGACGTCGTCTGGGGGAGGCGGAACTCCGTCGTCGCCGGAGCGGGCGGCGCGGAGAGCATCGGGCCCTCGGGGTCGGCCATGAGCGGGCGCAGGCGCCGGCGCACCGCGGGCAGCGGCATGCGCATGCCCGGGTCCTTCACCATGAGCCCGCGGATGACGTCGACCACCGGACCGTGCCCCGTCGGGTGCGGGATCTCGCCGTGCACGACCGCCGACACCGTCGAGACCGGGTCACCCGCGTCGTAGGGCGGGCGGCCCTCGAGGCAGGCGAACAGCGTCGCGCCGAGCCCCCACAGGTCCGCGGGCGGCCCGACCGCCCGCCCCATCGCCACCTCGGGCGCGATGTAGGGCGGCGACCCGAGCACGGTCCCGGTCTGGGTCATCGACGACTCGGCCGCGTTGCGCGCGATGCCGAAGTCGGTGAGCTTGATCTGGCCGTCGGTCCCGATCAGCACGTTGCCGGGCTTGACGTCACGGTGGGTGATGCCGGCGCGGTGTGCGGTCATCAGCGCCGACGCGACCGCCGAGCCGATCTCCGCCGTCTCGCCCTGGCTGAGGGTCCCGCGCTCGGCGATGTACGACGCGAGGCTGCGCGAGGGCAGCAGCTCCATGACCACGTAGGGCTCGGAGTCGACCTCGACGACGTCGTAGAGGGTGACGACGTTGGGGTGGCTGAGCATCGCCGTCGCGCGGGCCTCGCGCAGGGTCCGCTCCCGCACGATGGCGCGCTCCGAGACCGGCACCAGCGAGAGCCGCACCTCCTTGACCGCGACCGGACGGTGCAGCACCTCGTCGTACGCCGACCACACCGTGCCCATCGCGCCGCGCCCGAGCTCGGAGTCGAGGCGGTATCGCCCGACCAGGCGGCGCGTCTCGGTGGGGCGGGGACTCACACCTCCATGATGGCGTCCCCTCCGACAGTGGCCGACGCCCCACCCGTACGGCCGTGTCACCGCTGACCGGTGGTGTACAACCGGACGGCGTGGATGGTCACCCCGGGTACGACCGTTCGTCGGGCGACGAGCGGGGTTTGGCGCCCGGTGACCCGGTGACCTGCGTGGACCCGCCGTTCGTCTCGGTCGCGGTGCGACACGCAGCCACTGACAGCATCGTCCGGACCCCTCGGCGCCCTCGGCGTCCGAGGGCCTCGGGAGCCCCCCGGATGGAGGCATCCTGGGGACTGCCAGCCGCCGGACGGTTCGTTCGGGGGGCTCGAGGAGGTGGAACGGTGACGCTGCTGCAGGCCCGCCCGGAGGACTCCGGCGCCACCCGGGCACGCCCCGACGTGACCGACCTCGGGAGCGGCTCCGGACCCCACTGGCTCGACGCCTGGCTCACCGACCACGTGGCCGACGTCGTCGGCTGGCGGCGCGTCATCCACGCGAACCCCGAGCTCGCCCGCTCCGAGCACGCCACCACCGCGATGTGCGCCCGGGTGCTGGAGTCGGCGGGCCTGGCGCCGCGGCTGCTCCCCGGCACGGGGCTGATCTGCGACATCGGGTCCGGGTCGCGCACCGTCGCGCTGCGCGCCGACATGGACGCCCTCCCGCTGCACGAGCACACCGACGTCCCGTGGGTCTCGCAGGTCCCGGGTGTCTCGCACATGTGCGGCCACGACGCGCACACCTCGGTGCTGCTGGGTGCGGGCGTCGCGCTCGCCTCGGTCGCCGACCGCCTGCCCGGGCGCGTGCGGCTGGTGTTCCAGCCCGCCGAGGAGGTCCAGCCCGGCGGCGCGCTCGACGTCATCGCCGCCGACGGCCTGGCCGACGTCGACCGCATCTTCGCGCTGCACTGCGACCCGCGCCTCGAGGTGGGGCACGTCGGGACGCGCGTCGGGCCGATCACCTCGGCCTGCGACATGCTCGAGCTGCGCCTCACCTCGCCCGGCGGGCACACCTCGCGGCCGCACCTGACCGCCGACCTCGTGCACGCGCTCGGCACCGTGATCACCGGGCTCCCCGACCTGCTCTCGCGGCGCGTCGACCCGCGCTCGGGCACCGTGCTGGTCTGGGGCCAGGTCGACGCCGGCCACGCCGCGAACGCGGTCCCGGAGATCGGGACGCTCTCCGGGACCCTGCGCACCGCCCAGCACGCCACCTGGAACGAGCTCGAGCCGCTGGTCCGCCAGCTCGTCACCGCCCTGCTCGCGCCGACCGGCGTCGGCTACGTGCTCGAGCACCGTCGCGGGGTCCCGCCGGTCGTCAACGACCCGGTGTCCGCCGACCTGCTGGCCCGCGCGGCCGAGCGCGCCGCCGGCCCGGGGGCGGCGGTCGACACCGAGCAGTCCTCGGGCGGCGAGGACTTCGGCTGGTACCTGGAGCACGTGCCCGGCGCGATGGGCCGGCTCGGCGTCTGGTCCGGCGAGGGCCCGCAGTCCGACATCCACCAGCCGACCTTCGCGCTCGACGAGCGGGCGCTCCCGGTGGGCGTGCGGACGATGGTGCAGGCGGCGCTGCTGTCGCTCGAGGGCTGAGGGACCGGCCGGACGTCGGAAGAGTCCCCCTGTCGGCGTGCTCCCCTGCCCCGGACGTCCGGAAAGCGTCGTCGATCTTCGTCCTGCCGCGCCGGTTATCCCGACAATCCCACCCAGCACGCCGATAGGGAGGAACGGGTCCGCTCCACGGTGTCGGTGCGGTGTTGCACGATGGTCCCCGTGACCGCGACTGCCGCTGCGACGCCCACCGAGCTGCCGCCCGTCCCGCGCCGCCTCGCCACCGAGCTGGCGGTCGGCGAGGGCCAGGTGCGCTCCGCGATCGAGCTGCTCGACGGCGGCGCGACGGTGCCCTTCGTCGCGCGGTACCGCAAAGAGGCCACGGGCGGTCTGGACGACGCCCAGCTGCGCACGCTCGACGAGCGCCTCGGGTACCTGCGCGAGCTCGAGCAGCGCCGGTCCGCGGTGCTGGAGTCGGTCCGAGAGCAGGGCAAGCTCACCGACGAGCTCCACGCGCAGATTCTCGGCGCCGAGACCAAGAGCCGCCTCGAGGACGTGTACCTGCCCTACAAGCCGAAGCGCCGCACGAAGGCGATGATCGCGCGGGAGGCCGGCCTGGAGCCGCTCGCCGACGGCCTGCTCGCGAACCCCACCGTCATCCCGCGGGTGGCCGGTCACGCATTCGTCGACGTCGCGCGCGGCGTACCGGACACCGACGCCGCCCTGGACGGTGCACGGGCGATCATCGTCGAGCGCCTCGCCGAGGACGCCGATCTCGTCGGTACGCTCCGCGAACGGATGTGGACCCGCGGCCGCGTGGTCGCCGTGGCCCGGGCAGGGAAGGCCGAGGACCCCGAGGCGGCGAAGTTCTCCGACTACTTCGCCTTCGACGAGCCGTTCACCACGCTGCCCTCGCACCGGATCCTCGCGCTGCTGCGCGGGGAGTCCGAGGAGGTGCTGTCGCTGACGTTCGACCCGTGCTCGGTGGACGACGACGGCGACACCTCGGCCTACGAGGCCCGCGTCGCCGCGGCCGCGGGGATCGCGGACCGGGGGCGCGCGGCGGACTCCTGGCTCGTCGGCGTCGCCCGCTGGGCCTGGCGCACCCGGATCTCGTCCCGACTCGTGGTCGACCTTCGGGTGCGGCTGCGCGAGGTGGCCGAGGAGGGTGCGGTCGGCGTGTTCGCCGGGAACCTGCGCGACCTCCTGCTGGCGGCGCCCGCGGGCGCTCGCCCGACGATGGGGCTCGACCCGGGGCTGCGCACCGGGGTGAAGGTCGCGGTCGTGGACGGCACCGGGAAGGTCGTCGCCCACGACACCGTCTACCCGCACGTCCCGCGCAACCAGTGGGACGCCTCGCTGGCCACTCTCGCCCGGCTCGCGCGGGAGCACGGGGTGGAGCTCGTCGCGATCGGCAACGGCACGGCCTCCCGCGAGACCCACAAGCTGGCCCAGGAGCTTGCCCGGTCGACACCGGGCCTCATCCCGGCGATGGTCTCCGAGGCGGGCGCGTCGGTGTACTCGGCGTCGGAGGAGGCCTCCAAGGAGCTGCCGGACCTCGACGTCTCGATCCGCGGCGCAGTCTCCATCGCCCGCCGTCTCCAGGACCCGCTCGCCGAGCTCGTCAAGATCGACCCCAAGTCGATCGGTGTCGGCCAGTACCAGCACGACGTGTCGGCGACGCTGCTGTCGCGCTCCCTCGACGGCGTGGTGGAGGACTGCGTGAACGCCGTCGGGGTCGACGTCAACACCGCGTCGGCGCCGCTGCTGCGCCGCGTGTCCGGCATCTCCTCCGGGCTCGCGACGACGATCGTCGGCTTCCGCGACGAGCACGGCCCCTTCGCCTCGCGCACGGCACTGACGAAGGTCCCGCGGCTCGGCGCGAAGGCGTTCGAGCAGAGCGCGGGCTTCCTGCGCATCCCCGACGCGAGCGACCCCCTCGACCGCTCCGGGGTCCACCCCGAGGCCTACCCCGTGGTGCGGCGCATCGTCGAGAAGACCGGGACGGACGTCGCCTCTCTGGTCGGCAACTCCGAGCTGCTCGGCCGCCTCGACCCGCGCGAGTTCACCGACGAGACCTTCGGCGTCCCGACGGTCTCCGACATCATCGCCGAGCTCGACAAGCCCGGGCGTGACCCACGCCCGGCGTTCGAGACGGCCACGTTCGCCGAGGGCGTCGAGAAGATCACCGACCTGGTGGCGGGGATGGTGCTCGAGGGCGTCGTCACCAACGTCGCCGCGTTCGGGGCGTTCGTCGACGTCGGGGTGCACCAGGACGGGCTCGTCCACATCTCGGCGATGTCGAAGGAGTTCGTCTCCGACCCGCGAGCCGTGGTCGGGCCGGGCGACGTCGTGCGTGTGAAGGTCCTCGACGTGGACGTCCCGCGCAAGCGGATCGCCCTCACGCTGCGCCTCGACGACGAGCCGGGCGCGGGAGGCCAGGGCGGTGACCGGTCGGGCGGCGGGCGCCGGGGCGGTGGCCGCTCGGGGGACGACCGCGGTGGCCGAGCGCGCGGCGGCCAGGGCGGCCCACGGGGAGGCAGCCCGGGCGACCGGCCGAGCGGCGGCCAGGGCGGCGAGTCGTCGTCCGGGCAGGGCGGGAAGCCGCGCGACGGGCAGGGCGGGAAGCCGCGCGACGGGCAGGGCGGAAAGCCGCGCGACGGGCAGAGCGGGACGCCGCGCGACGGGCAGCGCGGGAAGCCGCGCGACGCCCGGGGTGGAAAGCCGGGCGGCAAGCCCCGGGACGACCAGGGCCGCGGCGGCGACCGGCGGCCCGCGCCGAGCGGGGCCATGGCAGATGCCCTGCGCCGGGCGGGCCTCGACCGCTGACGGTCACCCGTACGAGGGGCACTTC